>JALVDO010000459.1 GCA_027008975.1 Saprospiraceae bacterium
GCTCGTGCCGCCGGCTATCGAAGCCATTATGGGCGATGAAGAGACCCGTATCGACGGTTTTCTCGCAGCCGGTCATGTTTGTACCATTATGGGTACGGAGGAGTATCACCCTTTGTCTCAAAAATACAATATTCCAATTGTTGTGACGGGTTTTGAGCCGTTGGATATATTACAGGGCATTCTGATGGTCATTAAGCAACTCGAAGAAGGACGGGCAGAGGTAGAAAATCAATACACCCGCATGGTACGGGATGAAGGCAACGTCAGTGCTAAAAAAATTATCAGTCAGGTATTTCGAGTGCAAGACCAGTTGTGGAGGGGGATTGATGTTATCCCTCTAAGTGGTTGGGGTGTGCGCGAAGAATTGGAAAGCTATGATGCTTTGAAAAAATTTGATGTCAATATCGAGCAGGCAAAGGAGGATGATGCCTGTATTGCCGGTGCCATTATGAAAGGGCTGAAAAAACCTTTTGAGTGCCCGCATTTTGGCAAGGAGTGTACCCCTCAAAATCCTCTCGGTGCACCAATGGTCAGTTCGGAAGGCGCCTGTGCGGCTTATTTTAATTTTGCAGGTATTTAAGAGCAGGTTTAGACTTTGGTCTTTGTGGCGAAAAAGTGGCGTTTGCCGACTAATTACTGAAGTCCAAACATGCTTTTATCAGATGTCAGGGCTACGCCCCTTTTATTTTTTTTGTAATTCCATTTATTACGAAGATTAAAGGGCTACGCCCTAGGTAGAGAATGTATTTGTAAGTCAGATGTCCATAAATTATCAGGGGAGTAGCCCAGCATCTTCGTAACAACGAGAAAATCAGGGGCGTAGCCCTAATATCTTCGTAATAACGAGTAGCAATGAATTAATCAGGGGCGTAGCCCTGTAATCTAAAACATAAAAATATGGCAAACATATACCCCCATTAAAACATCCTCTAACTCAAAAACATTGCCGCCGGCATGGCAATAATACGCTCACCAAACTGCTTGATATTATTATCGTTGGAGAGTACAAAGCTTTGGATAATCGGCTTGTCGAGAATGTCGGCAAGGTGGAACAAGTGTTTGGCATCCGATTTGTGGGCATTGCCCGTCACCTTTATTTCGATTGGGATATAGCCGGCTTCCGTTTCTATCAATAGGTCTATTTCTTTTCCATCGTGTGTTCTCAGGTGATAAAGTGATCCTTCAAAATTGATAGCTTTGAGTTGCTTGTAGATTTCAGCAACTATTGCACTTTCGTATTCATTTCCCGAAATTTCGCCTTGTTTACTGAGAATAGCGCGTTGAATACCGGGATCCAAATAGTGTAATTTGGGTGTTTTGACAAGCCTTTTTAGTTTGTTGGTATGCCAAGGTGGGAGCGAAATGGTTTGGTAGCTGATTGCCAAATATTCAAGAAATTTTCTCGCTGTGTTCGAGCTGACTCCGGCCTCTTTGCCGAGTAATGTGTAGTTGACTAATTGTCCGGTTAGGGAGGATGTTATTTTCTGAAAGGTTATGAAGGGGTCTAAAGATTTAAAATCTGCTAAATCTCTGACATCCCTTTCGAGGTAGGTCTTTATATAATTTTTCAGCCAAAGGAATCTTTCCTCGTCTGTCAGTTCCGGATTGACCAATGCCGGATATCCCCCAAATTTTAAAAAATACCTGAAGGCTGTCTCTTTTTGGGCGTATTCGGGATGCAGCGCATACGGGAGTAAGTCTTTAGTTGATGCTTCCTTTTTAAGGAACTTTTGCAGAAATGATGCTCCAATATCGTCATCCCAGTCATTAGACAATATTTCCGGTATAGTCAGCGGATAGACTTCGTTAATGACACACCTTCCTGCCAGACTTTCCTTTATTTTTTTGAGTAAAAGTAATTGGCTGGAACCCAGTAAAACATATTTTGCCTCGGGGTATTGGTCATATACGGACTTAATACTCTCTATTAGGACGGGCTCTTTCTGGACTTCGTCCAAAATGGCTATTGGAAAAAACTCCGCCCATTGAGCAGCAGTCAGCTTTTTGTATTGAACTCTAAGAATCGGATCCTCAATGGAGAGGTATTTATATTCGGGAAAACACTTTTTTGCTAATGTTGTCTTTCCCGTTTGTCTGGCACCTGTCAGTACAATAATTCTTCCAAGTGGAGAATTACTTTGCCCGATTAAATAATCTTTTAAAAACCTATTCTTCATAATAATGCTTAAATTCGAGGCTCTCATTTCTGATTTTGGCGTAAAATCTGAATTACTAAGTACAAATTTACGCCAAATTTTGAAATAGCATATGAAATTTTCGGTTTTTTTCAGCGATTCTCAATTTGACCCAAAACCAAAATTTTGTAACTGTAGATTTATTATCCTATATATCTTTTTGAATAGAATAATGAAATAGATGTCAGGGCTACGCCCCTTCCATTTTTTATTGTCCATTTAATTACGAAGATTAAGGGGCTAACGCCCCAAGTAGATTCTATAGTGAGTATCCGAGGAGTTACTATTTTTGTAAATCAGGTGTCACTGAAACAAGGGGCGTAGCCCTATCATCTTAGTAACGACGAGTAGCAATGAATTAATCAGGGGCGTAGCCCTGTAATCTAAAACGTAAAAATATGGCAAATACATACACCCAATTAGACATTCAACAGATTTTCACCGTGCTGATATGTATCAAAGCAGACTCGAATAACCAAATTGAGAATTGCTGACAGTTATTGCCACTAACTTCCCAATTCCAATACACGTATGTGCTCCCTGATAATCTGCTCATAGGGCTCATTTTCGGGGTTGCGTCGTCCTCGTAACTGATGGTAGATAGCTTCGGCTTCCTGTGTTTTTCCTTCTGCGAATAAAAGATTTGCCCCTTGCAATTGTAGGACATCCGAATCGGGGGTTAATTCCTTTCCCTTCGCAATGGCTGTCCGGGCTTCGGCAAATTGCCCGCTTCTGATAGCATACCAGGCAGCATCGGCATAGGCATAATGCAATTCGTTGATGAGCTTTTCATTGTCGGGATATTTTAGATGGATTGGCTCCAAATGCTGGAGTATTTGTTGCTGGAAATTCAATTTTATTGCCGGGTCGAGTACGGATTTAATTTCTTCGCTAAGCGCATCCGCTTTTTTGAAAGCATCTTTTACAATCAAAAACTCCATGTCCGCCTGAGTGAAATACTCCCGGAAATACGCCATATCACTTTTCATGCTTTTGATGACCGCTTTTGAGTCGTCAAAATCTATAAGACGGGCGTTTGCTTCATCCAGCATGGCAAGGGCTTTTTTCCTATAACTCAAATCCACCTTTTCCTCCATGAAACTCTGATATAAAGTCAATAAATTCAAGATGGTCACTGCCGTATCTGCCCCAAAGGCATCCAGGTGTTTATCGGCGAGCTTACGACGTAGCCCGAGTGCTTTTTGGTAATAGGTTTCGGCAGTAGCCGGTTCTTTTTTTTCATCGTACAGGACGGCAAGGTTGTGCAGCGAAGTTGCTAGGTAATGCGTAAAAACCTCCGGTTGCTCGTCCGCTAATTCGTTGTAGATATTGATAGCCTGTAAGTGATAATCAATAGCCATTTGCTTATCGACTTCCTCTTGGGGTGAAGCGGTATCGGCCCCAATATTATCCGCCGATAAAAAACCAAAGCCGGAAAACCCGCTGCTGCCCATGAAAAAATCGTCTTTTACCTCGTGTTTTTCCGTATAAACGATGGCAAGGCTGTTGAGTGCGGCAGCGTAGTAGGGAGCGTAAACTTTTTTGTCCTGCTCCATCAACAATTCGTATTGTTCGAGTGCCTGGAGGTAGTATTTGATAGCATCGCTGTATTTTTCCCACATTTTAAAGACAACCCCGAGGTTATTGAGGGTGGCAGCGAGTATGGGGCGATAGGATTGAGGTTGTACCTGAATCAGACGTTCGTATAATTGCACCGCTTTTTTGTATTGGCTTTGGGCTTCGTACATGTCGGACTTTTCCTGCCCTATCTCGCCAAGGTGATAATAGGCTTTTGCCGTAAAGGCATCAGCCATGGGTTGTAAGCTATCCTCATGTACTGACTGGTAGCCTTCGATTGCTTTTTTGAGATGCTTATCCGCCTGATAGTAATCTTTTTTATTAAAAAAAACTTCACCAAGGACAAAATGCGTATTGGCGAGGTGCATCCCGAATTTTTCCGGATTTTCTTCCGCCAGTTGTTGGAAGATGGCGAGCGCCTTTTTATGGTATTCAATGGCTTTTTTGATGTTGTTTTTTCCTTGTAGTCTGGCGAGGTTGTTGAGGATGGCAGCTTTGTGTTCAATCAGCAATGATGCCTCCTCTCCGGATAGCCCCTCCAAAATATCTAGGGATTTTTCAAACTGCGATTTTGCAGCAGCCGGATTATTGAGTCTCAGCTCTATTTGGGCGGTGACGTTCAATATATCAATTTTGTGTTCGGGTGTCTGTGCCCCCCGGTATGCTTCGTTATAATGCGTGATGGCATTCTCGAAATCGCCCCGCTCAAGTAGGATATTGGCCGTTTGGATATTTTCTTCAAAAGTTGGTGCCATTGTTGTTTGTTTATAATTCTCCAATTATTGAAATATATTCACTACGGGACATTTCCCGCAGTCCGATATCCGGTAGTTCGTAGGATTCTTTTTGGACGTCAACCATTTTCAATCCTTCTTTTTCTAATGCCTGAATCAGCGCAACCAATGCCAACTCGGCTTCGGTATCATCGGTGGCGCAAATGTATTCGAGGAAGAATAAGTCCTTTATTTTCGCTCCAAAGGCTGCACTTCTAATATTACCATCTTTTCGAATCGTCATCATGCGGGCAAAACCATCTTCATAGAGCTTTTGATAAGCAGCTATTAGCACTCCCATAATCCATTTTGCAGACATTTGCCCCTGATTTTGCACCTGATGACAAAAGCGAAGAGCCTCTTCAAAATCGTCTTCCATGGAAATATTGTAAGTATTCCCCTCTAAAAGAGACCGGATATTTTCAGATATTTCCATTTCTTGAGGGAAGATAACCAGTCTCGGGTCGGGTGACCACCAGGAGTACTCTTCTGTTGGAGCTGACCAAAGATAAACCCCGGCTTTATAAGCGGCAAGCAACCAATCGGCGGTGATGTCGCCCCCGACTGCCAAGAGTCCGTTTTGGTCGGCAAAGTGAGCCGGAGGAAAATCGGGATTGTCTTTTTCGAGAACAAAAAAAGGCATAATTCTTTTTGTACAAAGTTATCAATTAAATCAAAAAAGCCCTAAATTTACACACTAAAACAAATAGAAATGGCTGGAAAAATGCAATTGAGTTGCCCGATGCCCAAATTTGACTTCGAATTCATCACATTGGGGCATGGAAGCGGGGGACTACTGACCAATAAGTTGCTGGATAGCGGTGTTTTTGATATTCTAAAAAACGACATCCTCGACAAAAGACACGATGGTGCATTATTGAATATGCAGGGACAAATTGCCTTCTCGACCGATAGTTTTGTCATTTCGCCCATCTTCTTTCCCGGAGGAAACATTGGTGAGTTGGCGGTCAACGGCACGGTTAACGACGTTGCTATGTGTGGTGCCAAGCCTGAATACCTTTCTTTGAGTTTTATCATCGAAGAAGGGCTGCCCATGGAGGAATTTTGGGAAATTCTGGTAAGCATAAAAAATGCTGCGGACAAAGCCGGCGTACAAGTCGTCACCGGAGATACCAAAGTCGTCGATAAAGGAAAGGGCGACAAAATATTTATCAACACCACTGGTATCGGTCATATCCATCCTCGGGCAAATATCGACATAAGCCGGATAAAACCCGGGCAGAAGGTCATCGTGAGTAATCAAATTGCCGACCACGGTATTGCCATTCTTTCGGTCAGAGAGGGGCTGGAGTTCGGGACGACCATTGAGAGTGACACGACCAACCTCAACCACGTTATCCTCGATATGCTCGACCGTTACGGCGAGGACATCATACTACTTCGCGACCCTACGCGAGGCGGACTTTCTTCCACCCTTAACGAGATTTCGCGTGATACACAAACCGGAATTTTACTACAAGAGAGAACCATCCCCGTTGAGACGCAGGTAAAGGCCGCCTGTGAAATCCTTGGTTTAGACCCGCTTTTTACCGCCAACGAAGGCGTTTTTATTGCTATTGTTTCGGATGGTATCGCCGAAGAAATGACTGCTGATTTGAGGAGTTATGCCGAGTGTGCCTCCGCTACCATTATTGGAGAAGTGGTAGCCGAGCATCCGGGGAAGGTCGTTATCACCAATGCGATGGGAGGCAAACGGGTAATAAGTATGCTGATTGGGGAGCAGTTGCCGCGAATTTGTTAAGTTCCATCCCCGACCCAACCTTCCAAATCATCCATTTCTCCCATTTGTTTAATGAGGTCAAACGTCTTGCGGGCTTCGACTTCATCGACAATGCTGATAGCCGCTCCGACGTGTACTAAAACATAATCGCCCACCTTGGCTTCGGGTACCATTGTCAGGTTGACTTCCTTGTGAATACCGTCAAAATCAACTTTTCCGATGCGGAAGGTTTCATCTAATTCTGCTGTAATTTCTACTAATTTACCGGGTATTGATAAGCACATAAGCAGTTACTTTTTATTTTTTTCTAACCATTGATACCAGGCCTCCATTCCCTGACCGGTCGTCGCGGATACTTCAAAAAATTCGAGATGGGGATTGACTTGCCGGGCGTAGTCCTTTATTTTGTCAATATCGGCATTGAGGTATGGCTGTAAGTCCATTTTATTGATAAGGCAAACATTCGATCCGTGAAACATATCCGGATATTTAATGGGTTTGTCTTCTCCTTCGGTAATACTTATAATGACCACTCGCTTGTCTTCTCCGAGGTCAAACATGGAGGGGCAGACCAGATTGCCGACATTTTCTATCATTAAAATGGAATCATCCACCGGCTTGAGTGTCTTGACGGCATTGTAAATCATATCGCTCTCCAAATGGCATCCCTGTCCGGTGTTGACCTGGATGACGGGGACATTGAGCGCGTCAATTCGATTGGCGTCGTTAAGCGTTTGCTGATCACCTTCGATGACGTAAAAGTCAAATTTTCCTTTGAGGTCTGTTAGTGTTTTTTCCAGCAAAGCGGTCTTCCCCGAACCGGGCGAACTGACCAAATTCAACACAAAAATATTTTTAGCATCGAAATATCCCCGGTTTTTCTCCGCTCCAAGCTGGTTTTGATTTAGAATATCTCTTTCCAAATCGATAATGGTCTTACTGCCATCTTTGGGATGACTGTGGTGATGGTGACGGTGATGCCCATGATTGTGTCCATGGTCATGCGCTTCCAAAATGCCGTTTTGTTCCTTATTGTTGGGCAGGGTGATGGTTGCCTTTCCATCGTCGTTGCCACAGCCGCATACTCCACACATAAGTATTAATTTTTGATTACCTCCAAAGCTTTGACCAGAAGTTCCTTTCCGGAGATAATTTCCTTGAAATAACTCTGACATTTAGGACAATTATCATACACTTTTTCCATTGAGAACTCCGTTTGACATTCCAGACATCGGGCTTTTCCACTGACGAAATCTATTTCCAATTCCGCCCCTTCGAGTACCGTATCTTTGACCGCCTGCTCCCAAACGTAATCCAAAGCATCCAGTTCTACACCGGAAAGTGCTCCGATCTGCAATTCAATTTTCTCTACCTTTGTCGCGTCGGCTTTACGGGTTTCATCTTCCGCTATTTTGATAATGCCGAGAGCGATGGAAAGTTCGTGCATCTTTCTTTGTCGTTATACTCGTAAAGTTACAACATTTTCAGAAAAATGCCTAAAACTGTTCCTCATAAAGTGCCTTCAAATCTGCATTTGATTCATTTTCTTTGATTTCGGACAAGATTGTACCCAATTCTTTGGCTTTCATCAAATATTCGGGGCTGGCACTTTTCTCAAAAGCGGTTTTAGCCTCGAAAATGGTCTTTGTCGCTGCCAGTTTTCTCCAAAGTGATTCGTTAGCATCCATTGCAATAGTCTTGAAGTCATTGACAGCAGTATTCCAATATTCGTCGCCATTCTGCGCGGCCAACTGCCCGTAATACGAATAAAAAGTCATCGCGGGATAGCCATCTATTTTGCTTAGTTTCTCTCTGAAGTAAGGCAGGTGGGCGGATTCACCTGAGTCAAAATATATTTTCGCAATGGATTGTTGTATTTGCTCATTTTCTACCCCCTCCAATTTTTTAGCATAAGCTATTCCTTGTGCCGTATCGGCTTTAGTCAATAACTCAAGTGCAGCACCGAGTACATCGTAGGATTGGTCTTTTTCGATTAGTTGTTTGGCTATTTCCAAATCTTTTTCGCCGGCTATATCTGCTAACTTGCTTAGTGCTGCAACCCTTACGTAAGGATTGGGATCATTCAAAGCCAAGTTTCTCACTTTTTCAAGCAACGTCATATCGAAGAAGAAAGTGGGAGATAGGTTTTCCAATACCAGCTTTCTTATTCCCCAGAAGGAATCATCAATCCTTCCTTCAACAGCCAGTTTAGCATCTTCATTAGATTCCATCACGTCGAGGAGCTCTTGAATTGCATTGTGCCGATCTTCGAAGGAAGTCGCATTGTTACACTGGAAAATAAAGTTTTCTATGGTTTTATTATCGGTAATCTGTGCGAGAAGGATGTGCTCAGGGTCGAAGGTAATTAGCATCGGCTCGGAAGGCACTTCAAACTTAAACTCCTGTTTCCTCTGTTCAACCACTATTTTTTTGGTTATGACCTGATTGGCATCGAGGTAGATTTTTATTTCCGAGGGCAATCTGAAAATTTTTCTAAAGTCACCGGTCTGCGTCTGCTCGACGGAGACTGTAACCTGCCCTGTCGCAGCATCATATCCGTATTGGATATCCAACTCGGGATGTCCCTCATCGAGATACCATTGGTTGAAAAACCAATTGAGGTCTCTGCCCGTTACTTGCTCAAACGCCAGCCGCAAATTGTGTACTTCCACTGCCTTGTAGGCGTTGTTCTTGAGGTATAGCCGTAGCCCTTCCCAAAAGGCATCTTCACCCACCTCGTAACGGAGCATGTGCAATACGGCACCACCTTTATTATAACTATGGGCGTCGAACATATCCTCCCTGTCGTCGTAACCAAAATTAATCAAGGGGTGCACACCCCTGAAAGAACTGAAAAAATAACCCTGTCGTTCCGTTTGCATATGTTCATCGGCGGCATCGCGTCCGTACTGATGCTCCATCCAAAGGTATTCGCTGTAGTTTGCAAATCCCTCATTGAGTGTCAGGTTTGCCCAGCTTTCGCAGGTGACCAAATCACCAAACCAGTGGTGGAACATTTCATGAGCGACAATTTTATCGTTATCATTACCGATGAGCTCTCTTTTGTGTTTCTGTACGAATTCGCCAAAAATGACGGCGGTCGTATTTTCCATCGCTCCGGATACGTAATCTCTTACGACGATTTGATCAAATTTCGGCCAAGGATAAGGTGTCTTGAGCTTATTGGAGAAAAATTCCAGCATTTCCGGTGTGTGATTAAAAATGGCCTTGGCATCTTCCTTGTATTCCGGCTCTACCCAATAATGCAGGTCGATATCCCGCCATTTGTCCGGAATGACAGCGTAATCGCCTACGGCAAGCATAACGAGGTAAGGGGCGATACCCTGTTCCATCCGCCAATGATCAGTGCGCATACCATCCGATGGAGTTGTGGATTCTATCAATAGCCCATTGGATAACGTCTTGAATTTGTCTTGAACGGTGATGTATATTTCCTCGGTCATGCGCTCATTGGGCTTGTCAATGGTGGGAAACCATTTAGAGTTGGATTCCGTTTCGCCCTGTGTCCATATCTGCTGGGGTTTGTCTTCATCACCTTTTGGGTTGATAAAGTACAGCCCTTTGTCCGAAGTGATAGCAGAACTTCCTCCATCTGCTCTTGGCGTAGCAATGTAGTTGATGACGATTTTATAAGTTTGGTCTTTTGTGTAGGTTTTGCCAAGGTCGATAATCACTTTCTGATTGTCGTATTCATACTTGAGTTCCGTCCTCATTCCTTTGTAGTGAATGCTTTTGAATTTAAAGTTTTTGGCATCCAACGTTAAGGTATTTACCGGATAAAAATAGGGCTTGACTTTTAGCGTAGCACGCCCTATCACCTGTTCCTTCTCCCAGTCAAAGCGCACATCGATTCTGGTATGTAGAATGTCGTTGTCCCGTGTGTGCGACGCGTTGTAAACAGGCAACTCATAAGAGGGGGCTTCCTCTTCGGAGGTAGCATCAGCAGCGTCGGGCGTTACCAAAAGCGTATCCAGCGTACGCACCTCTGCCGTGGGGATGTCGTTGGCGTTTTCATTGGCGTTATCCGTAATAGTTTTTG
>JALVDO010000460.1 GCA_027008975.1 Saprospiraceae bacterium
GCATTGAATAACGGACAACAAGTGAAGAGTTCTACCGGCGCTTTTATCGATGGTGTTCATTACACACAGACGTTGGGTACGCGCCTTGGCTACAAAGCCGGGAAACTAGCCGCTTTCCTTTCTTTCTATTATCAGGGGGGACAAATGGCTGATTCTATCGGCACCAAATTGAATGCCAACTTGCTTGGTTTGGATGTCGCTTACAAAGCAACGGATAATCTGACACTCGTTGCCGGATTCGAGCAGCAAAGTGGTAATAGTCAAGTGGAGGCTTCCGATGAGCGCAACGCATTCACGCCTTACTATGGTACGAACCACAAATTCAATGGTTTTATGGATTACTTTTACGTCGGCAACCATGTACAGAGCGTTGGTTTGCAGGATGCCTATGTGAAATTCAAATACAAAAAAGGCAAGTTTAATACAGGATTGGATGTACACTATTTCCTCGCAGCAGCCGATGTCAGTGATGGAAAAGGAGGCGCGATGGCACCCGGTCTTGGTACCGAATTTGATGCCTATTTGGGAACTAAATTGGCCGATGGCGTTGCCTTTAAATTGGGTTACTCCCAAATGTTGGGTACCGAAACCATGCAAGCACTCAAAGGAGGCAGCATTGATGAGTCCTCTAATTGGGCTTATATGATGGTAGTCATCAAACCTTCGTCAATGAAAAAATAGTAAGTAGTTAAAAAAATAAATGCAATATGGCATTTCTTCTCAAGAATAAAACAAACCCGCCCTCCCTTGTGTTGGGCGGGTTTGTTGTTTTTATATTGCTGCTTTGTTCGTGTGGTCGTCAAGCTGTTAACTATAATGTTTCTATTTTGGAAAAGGGGGCAATCAATACAGCTTTTCTACAAGAGATTGGCGCACCGGAGAAAGCACTCCTCTCATGGTATTTGCTAGCCTACGGTAATGAATGCAATGCAAAATCCTCCAAAATAAAATGCCGTATTTTAGAGGCTTTAAAAATTTCTGATGAATGCAGCGATAAGCATATCCGATTTTTGAAAAAATGGTTCAAAGACGATATCCTCGTCAATATCAAATTGAAAAATTGCCCTGTTTTGCCAATCGATGCTTCCATACAAAACGATTATAAACGCATTGAATTAAGCAGGTCGTTTGACACGCTTCGCATTCATTATGAAGTGTGGGGTATGAACAATTCGCAGGAAAAGAGCTGGAATGTGAATAGAACCGACTCCTTTTTGATAAAGGGAGAGCAGTTGCGGCAGATTAAGTAGGCGAAGATTTTTTACCCTTATTTTTTTATGTGATTACCTTGAAACAAAATCCTTATAAATTGGTTTTCAGATTAATTATTCCTATACTTGTATTTTACACAAAAACAAAACACCCTAGAGGTGTAAAAAACAGACGAATATGGCAACTAGAGCGGTAATAACAGGATGGGGTACCTATATTCCAAAAAATGAGATAAAAAATGAACACTTTAGCAATCACGAATTTTACGATTTGGAGGGGAATCCGCTCCATTACGATAATGAGGTGATTATTTCTAAATTTCATGCTATTACGGGGATTCAAGCACGTCGATATGCTGATGATGATGCTATTAATTCCGACTTGGCAGTTGTCGCCGCACAACGGGCAATTGAGCATGCCGGTATCGACCCCGAGACGCTGGATTATATTATATTCGCTCATAACTTTGGAGATGTGAGTACGGGGAGTACACAAGGTGATATGCTGCCCTCTTTGGGAAGTAAGGTCAAACACGCCTTGAAAATTGCCAACCCCAACTGTGTCGCTTATGACATTCTCTTTGGATGTCCGGGTTGGATAGAGGGTGTTATTCAGGCGAATCTCTTTATTAAAGCCGGTGATGCTAAAAAATGTCTCGTAATTGGCGGTGAGACTCTCTCCCGCGTCGTTGATCCGCACGATAGGGATTCCATGATTTATGCAGACGGTGCCGGCGCTTGTGTTGTAGAGGCGAAGGAGGATGCTGAAAGTGGGATTCTCGCTTATGCTTCTCAAACATTTACGTTAGATGAGGCCTATTATCTCTTTTATGGTACGACCAATAAGAAGGGCGGAGAGGATAATACGAAGTATATCAAGATGTACGGTCGGAAAATTTATGAATTTGCGATTACCAATGTCCCTAAAGCACTCCAATTGGTGTTGGAAAAATCAGGGCTGTCCATCGATGATGTGAAAAAAGTATTTATCCACCAAGCCAACGAAAAGATGGATGAAGCCATTGTCAAACGATTCTATCGCCTTTATAAAAAACCAATGCCGGAAGGAGTGATGCCCATGACTATTCAAAAGTTGGGTAATAGCTCTGTTGCCACCATCCCGACACTTATCTGTAGCGTATTGACGGGGCAGGTGGAAGGACAGGAAATAAAACCAGGGGATATTGCCATCTTTGCATCCGTCGGAGCCGGTATGAATGTGAACGCGATTGTTTATCGGTTTTGATGTGGAAGTGCACCATAATTGGAGACCAACTAATCTAATTTGATGCACTTGTTTTCTGCGCGGAAGTTTGGAAAATTAAGAATGATAGTGTATATTTGTATAGGTTGAATTTGGCGCAAGGCACATTTATTGCCAATACCTCTAAAAAAAAGATATGACAGTTATTGACAAACCGCTAACTAATTTGCAACTGGAATTAATCAAACTCTTTAGTCTGGATTTGGCAGAAGAGGAATTAATTGACATCAAAAGAATGTTGTCAAAATATTTTGCAGACAAGGCATCTGATGAAATGGATCGGCTTTGGGAAGTAAACGATTGGAGCAATGAAACCATGGATGATTGGCTTGGAGGTAAAGCAGATTGAAAATGCGGGTAGTATTGGACACGAACAGCTTATTAGTTTGTATTGGCAGGAAGTCAAAGTATAGGTCTATTTTTGATTCGTTACTCGAAGGAAAGTTTAAGTTGTTGATTTCTAATGAAATTCTCAATGAATATGTAGAGGTATTTGGAAGGCGGACAAATATAATAGTGGCTAATAATATTAGTGATTTTTTGATTAGCTCTCCTGATGTAGAGAAAGTGGAGATTTACTTTAAGTGGGCAATGATTGTTAAAGATGCAGATGATAACAAATTTGTAGATTGCGCGTTGAATGGACGTGCTGATTTTTTAGTTACGGATGATAAACACTTTAATGTGTTGAATGAAATAGGCTTCCCTCCAGTAGAGGTGATACGGACAGAGGCTTTTTTGAAAAAGGTTACAGCTATTTGATTTTGTAGGGAATATTTTATCTATTTACAATTCCGTCACAGCAAACTCCAACACGGCAATAGGCTTGTCCGATAAGGCGGTCAATTGAGGATAAATATCGGATAATATCTCCGAAAACTCTTGATAATCTTCACCTTTTTCCTGTGGTCCATAAACGCTGACGCCCAACCAGTCGATATACGCATCACCGGGGTAGTAATTAGCGATTTTGTTCCAGTCTGCATCGGGCTCACCATAGGCATCAATATGGAAAAACCAAGTGATATTCGACACCTCATTTTCGTCAAAAAGGTTGATAATATGCCGATAAGCATCTCTGAATCGTTCGGGGCCATCACTTAGGTTGGGATTGCCGTATCCTGCTGCTTGCTCTCCGCCATTGTACTGTCCGTTCCAGGGGAACCAATTGCCATTGACTTCCGTACCAAACTCTACCAAGAGCGGACTTTCCACTGCTGCCGCAGATTGTGCCCATATGGTTAGCTCCGCATCAAAATCTCCGTCGATAATCGCTTGCATGAAATACTGTGGATCGGGACCACCTTCGTCGAAGTTACTTCTTGGCATCATACGGATAAAGGGCGTTCTTCCCGCCGACAGAATTGTCTCTACTGCCTGAGTGGGAAAGCTTATCTCATCATACCAGTTGTTGGAAAAATACGCCCAGACGATTTCCTTGCCCGCCGACTCCTCAAACTTATTGATTCGCAATTGGGTCACGATATCCTCCGTACCTCCAAAGTCGGGAAAGGCAGCATGGTAAATACCGGTGTCGGGAATGAGTTTCCCGCCTTCAAATAGAGGCTCTGTGATGAAAGTACTGGCCTGCACACCCGCCCGATATGCTTCCAGACTTATAGCGGAGGAGTTGATCTTAAGCTTAGAATTATCAAAGTTCTCGTCCCACCAGGAGATGGCTTTTACCTTCGGAAAGGTGCCGGATTCTAGGCTTTCAAAGGCATTTTTTATCCATATGGCTTTTTGATTATTTTCCTTGTTTTTGTGGCAGGAAAACAACGGTATAAGTAGGAGTGATAAGACGAAAAACGCGTGCTTCATTGTTGAAATTTATATTCATCATACAAACGTGCATTCACGTGATATTATTTGTTCACCTACTTAATCTTAAAAAGAAAAAACAGCCCACTCCGATACAAATCGAAGCAGGCTGTTTTATGACTATAGTCATTCTCGTTACATTAGGCTTAATTCTTAAAAATGCGTCTATGCCCTACTTTATTATCCATAATTAAGGAAATCAGGTAAAAGCCTGAGGGCAAACTTTGATCGATATCGAAATCAAAAGTATTCATGCCTTCGACTGCATCATAGGTCATCTCATCCAGTATAACACCTTTGATGTCACTAATCTGGATGGTCACCTCACCTGCTTCAGGGGCGGCAGTATTGATGAATAATTTTTTGGTGACAGGGTTTGGAAACACAGCTAGTTCAAGTTTGGATTCGTCTCTGAAGGAGACCCCGGTAACTTGGTGTGGTTCCATCAGAAAAACGTTATCTTGCATGGCATTCACATTGGTGTTTCGCATAATGACATCCTTTAGGGTGGTGTTCCTAATGGCTTCCACTTCTTCCGTGGAGAGTCCGGGATCATTTTCAAAATAAAAACGGTCTCCATCTCTCAATCCACGAAATTGTCGCTTCATAATCGCCATGACAGTCTCCCCAAAGAGTGCATTGGACATGTGACTTTCGGATAACAATCCCACCCAAGGGTCAATATTATCAATGGTGCCATAAACGTTTTCAAACGTCTGATTGAACCAAGCATCATCTGAAATTTGGTTAAAAGATTGTAATTTGGGCAAGCCAAATACTTGTCGAATACTATTGTAATCAGGTAGCCCCCTATCACGCCCTCGTTGAATATTTATCGCAGCCAAATCCATTCCCCCTTGTCCCGGAAACCCGAACAAGAAATTTCTTAAATCGTGAATCATTTTGGTGTCAAAATCCTGTTCCACCTGTGTGCCCATTCCGATAAGCAAGGGATCTATTCCGCTTTCTGCAATGATATTGGGATTGAAAAATGCATCCCTAAGGAGCATGTTACCCTCCGGGATAATCTCCCCCTCATTATTCATTCGGATGATTTTACTATTGATGACGGAGTGCCCGTAGCGGTAGGCTGCGACGGAAAATACATTCATAATACCGGGGTTCATGGTCGCATCATAGCCAACGTAATCTCCCATGTCAACGCCGAGGGTAGGTAACCACTCATTATAGACGATGGATTGGATAATCGCACCTACCAGTTTGCGGGCGTGTTGATAAATTTGCTCATCGTTCCAGTCGGGATGGTCAACTTTTATTTCGTCACACAGCCGATTGTGCTCGCGAAGAAACAGGGTATGCATTGCGGTCAAAAGAGCGTTTTCATTAGCCCTGACATCACCCGCAACAAACCACTTTTCAATATAGGGGTTCGCCATTGCCATTACCGGAGCATTGGGGTCAATCGGACTGCCAAGTTCTCCTGTGATGGTGTTGTAAGGTAGGAATCCTCCTGAAGACATTCGCATTTTACCATTCTCGAAGGTGCGAAGCCAATTGGCTCTCTCAGGAGTAGAACCATAAACATTGGAGGCGTCAATGAAGGAAGAAATTGAATTTGGGTATTGACGTGGATTCTCAGGAGAAGTACCTGTCGAAGGATCATATCCTGATCTAGCAAAGGGGATTTTTGCATTTCCTGCGCTAAAGGGGTCAAAATAAGGGTCTCCTTCCGGTACATCAATAGTCCAAAAATCATCGTTGCTATCTAATACCAGTGTAATATCATGGTCGATAAACTGACCCCATACAAAAGCATAATCACTAAGGGTAAGGGCATCGGGAAGTAAACCATCCTGATTGAAAATGGTGTTACTGATATACCGGGGATTTGGTCGGTCCAGCCCTGTTGGCTCGGAGACTCCATCCGAATAAGTAGCTTCGGTTACCCTTAATTGGTTAGTGCCATACGCACCCCATTCCGGATGCTGCAAGTTGTTGCCATAGCCTGTGAAAGTACGGTTTTCTTGTGCAAATGCACTCATGTACAGTAGACCAATGGAAAATAATGCCACTAGCCCTGCTTTTCTGAATTGTAAATTTTTAATCATCTGTAAATTTTTTTAAAATCAGATAGAATCGCCAAAAGGACGTCCATAGGATGTTGTTAGTATTAATAATATGCCAAACCCGAACAAGGGCAACGCTGCCCCTGAATCAAAGCGATTTAAGACGAATCATTAGAAAGAAATGGAAATGCAGATACCTCTTAGTAAGTCAAAAAATGTCCGCCAAAAGACACTTTTCCCGAGATTGCTGCAAAGGAAAGGGTATTTTGAATAAATGCAAAATCCTCAAATATGTTGTACAGCATGAAAATGGGAATTAGAATTGGAATTAGAATGAGAATTAGAATGGGAATTAGAATTAGAATGGGAATTTTAAAAATGCTGCCTTGTGCTGACAGGTGTAACCTCATCAGTACAGACAGACGTAGTCTCGTCAGTATGGGAATTATTATCAAAAACGAAACAAACTCAAGATATTAAAAGCTTAACAGCTAAACAACTTAACAGCTAAACAGCTAAACAGCTTAACACCTCAACAACTCAAGAACTCAACAACTCAAGGAACACTCTATCCCAACTGACTAATTTTCTCCAACCCTTTCAGGTCTTTGATGATAATTTTCCGCCTGTTGGTCTCGATTAGGTCTTCTTTTGCGAAAACGGATAAGATGCGGATGGCATTGGCGGGGGTCATATTGGCAAGGGCTGCGAGTTCGGCTCTTTTTAATTGTACGTTTAGCGTTTTGTTATCATCGGTAAATCCGTATTCTTTTTGTAGTAATAGGAGTGCGTCTGCCAGTCTGCCGCGGAGGTGTTTTTGAGTGAGTACCAGCATTCTTTCATTGGCGGTTGTCGTTTTTTTTGCCAGCAAAGCCATTACTTTTAAGGACAAATTCTGATTTCCATTTAATATTTTCAAAAAGTTTTCTTTCCCTATAAAACAGATAGATGAATCTTCCAGTGCGGTTGCTGTCGAACAATAATTTTGTTCTAAGATGAGCGCCTCCAATCCAAGGAAATCTACGGGTTTGTTGAGGGATATAATAGCATCGTTTTCGGAGAGCCCGGATTTACTCACCTTTACTTTTCCACTGCGCAGACACAGCAGACCCAGGGAAGATTCCCCTTCCCGAAAAATCACTTCCCCTGCTTTATAGTGTCGTGTGCCTCGATTGCTATCCAGTACCTTCAATTCTTCATGGCTTAACCCTTCCAACAAAGAAAATTGCTTAACCCAGCAGTTCATACAACTATGTCCGCCATCCGGGGAGTTTAAACCACATACATCTAGCTGTTTCATTATTTAATACTTCTCTTCTATTCGCAAAAATACTTCCGGAATTGTCTCAATAATGTCCTGCGCCGTCAGACCTGTCTGTCCCTTTCGTTGAGATGCCAAATCCCCTGCTTCCCCATGAACATACATCCCTAGTAATGCACTTTGAAAGGGCGTGTAGGATTGTGCCATTAAACCCGTGATAATACCTGTTAGAACATCACCACTGCCCGCTGTTGCCATTCCCGGATTGCCGGTGCTATTGAAGAACACTTCCCCTTCAGGCGTGGCTAAAGCAGAGTGCGCTCCTTTTAATAGAATGTAAACATTTAAGGATTGTGCCTTTTCTTTTTGCAAAGTTAATCTTTTAAAATTATTTTCACTATTTCCAAACAGCCTTTTGAACTCACCGGGGTGGGGGGTGAGAATGCTTCGGGGCGGAATAAGTGATAAAAAATTTCGCTCACTTGCCAGTATATTTAGGGCATCAGCATCAATGACGATAGGGCTTGTTTGCGCTTCCAGGAATTCTCCAAACGCCCGGGCGGTATCCGCTGCTTTTCCCAATCCGCATCCGATTCCCACTGCCTGGTATTTTGCTGTGTCAAAAGCGACAGAGAAATAGTCGGGATGGGGAGATGGCTCGGTCTTGACCATTGCTTCCGGTACGCTTGTTTGAAGAATTTCGTAAAGTTTTTCGGGTACATAGATATCCAACAGACCCACTCCGGCTCTTAGCGCTGCTCTGGTTGAAAGAATAGCCGCTCCTGCCATGCCGTAGCTCCCCACTATCATCAGAGCGTGACCGTAAGTCCCTTTGTGACCAAATTTTTCTCTCCTTAGGAAAATAGGCTTAATGAATTCCTCGTCAACAAAGTAGTAATCAGTCGGAGATTGCCGTATGAAGTCCTTGTTCAAGCCTATGTCAACTGCCTGCCAATAGCCAACAAAAGGAGCATTCTCCGGTAGAAGAAAAGCCAATTTCGGCATCTGAAAAGTGATGGTGTAATCCGCTTTTACAATGGTGTTGCCAATCGAAGATTGATTCGTAAACAAACCGGAAGGTATATCAACTGCAAACCTTAAAGATTTTATGCTGTTAATTTCTTCAATCAGATGCCCCCAGTATCCCTCCACGGGGCGAGACAACCCTGTCCCGAATATGGCATCAATGATGAAAATTTTTTCCTTGGGGAAAGTGAAAGAGTCGCCCTTCTCCAAAGTGATAATATTTTGCCTCAAGAAGTTGGGCAGGCGCTCAAGATTGATTTGGAAATCTTCCGAAGTCGAACGCCCGATTTTACAACGAACTATTTGTATCCGATACCCCTTCTTAAATAAAATGCGTCCAATTGCCAATCCATCTCCACCGTTATTTCCCGGACCACAAAATATAAAAACGGAATGGGTTGGGTTAATCAAATCCAGTGCAAGGAGTGTCTTGCAATATGCATTAGCTGCGCGTTCCATCAGGTGAATGGAGGCTATGGGTTCGTTTTGGATCGTATAGGCATCCAATTGACTAATTTGTGAAGCAGCTAGGATTTTCATGTGACGTGTTTTATGATTCTACCGTACAAAATTACGATATTTTCCTTCAAGGATGCAGAATTCGTAACATAATATCAGTACATTTCGTATAATTGCACTTTTAAATGTCTTAATTACGACACTTTTATTTTTAAATTGAATTAACATTTTAAATTATGAGAATTTTTTATATTGCTGCAGTGCTGATGGTTTTTAGCCGATTTTCAGCATTTTCGCAAGAGACAGCGAGCGAATCTAAGAAGGGAATTGTCACCTTTGATTCCGAATTGACTACCTTAATGGCCGACCCCGTCGATAACCTAAGAAAAGTAAGTGTATTTTTAGAACACAAAAAGCAAAATCCAAATCAGTCAAGAGGTTTGGTGTTAGGTGCCTCCCTAATTTCGATTTTTGATTATCAATCGAGCAATACCGACTCAAAGTTTGCATACCTTATGCGTCATCCTACCAGTGCAAATGAGATAGGGACAACAGTCAGCGAATTTGTTATTCATTCGGCACAGTTTTCGATGATGGGGAATGTCAATAACTGGATGTCTTTATACACGGAAGTACTCTACAATCCGGAGCAAAGTTTCGGACCCGGAACGATTACCGCCCTGGGACGAAATCAACTGCAGTTGCGTAAAGGAATGGTCATTTTTGGAGATTTGAGTAAGTTTCCAATCTATGGAGCTATTGGAAAAATGGATGCTCCCTTTGGGCAGGCAGAAAGTGTAAATCCCTTTACCAACTCCACGATGTGGCATGCCTTCGGTGCTTTAGGCTTCGGCGCGCAGGTGAGTTTCAAAAAAGGAGGATTGCACGCGACCATTATGGCTATTCAGGGAGGTTCTCAGTTTAGAGTACTCAATGCACCGGTACAGGAGACGAACGTTCCTTCGAGACTTAATAACTTCTCTCTGGATGCTAATTATACCCTCAATATCAAGGGGAAGGCATCAGTAAAAGTCGGAGCATCTTATGTGCACGGTACCTCTTATTGTCAGGATTTTCCGGTACAACATTTTAATCCGGGTAAGAAAAACAATCCGGCAGTTTCCTACTATACGACAATCAAGGCTGGCGGTTTTGAATTAAAGGGATCTTTTGCAACTACAATGGATGTTTGGCCCGGGACGTACAATCCCAATCCCCCTTTAGATGTCTATGCTGCATCAGAAGTGTCCTCTTTGAGTGTAGGAGCTAAGTACA
>JALVDO010000461.1 GCA_027008975.1 Saprospiraceae bacterium
AATATGCTCTTTGCGGGCATACCACACACTCGCAATACCGGTCGTTGCCGCTATAATTTCCAGTATAATAAGTGTTGTGGGAGCATCCTTGTATGGTTGAATGAGGAAGTCTATAATTTCATTCATCATCCACCGGTTTCTTTTCTGAGTTTCTCAATTTCTGTTTCCCAATACCTTTTTTGGTCTTCGATTTCATCGTCGTCACAGAAGTCGGTGATATTTAGTATGGTCTCCCCTGTTACCGGAGATTTTGAAAACCTAAATTCAAGGTATTCATCATCATCGCCATCTTCCCATTTAAACCGTAATCTCTCATTTTCCTCGGCTTCAACCAACTCTGCAGCCTCTTCACTCCCACTCCAAAAAAAAGAATAGTTTTTTCCCGTTATATCCACTTCATCGCAAAACCATCGCACAAGACAGGCCGGACTTGTCAAAAAGGTATAAAGAATATGGGGAGAGGCTCTAAATAGAAATTCCAATTCAATTTTTTCGCGATTCATAAATATAATTGATGTATGTAGTTTTATAAAATAGCCTAAGGAGGTGGAGAATATTACCCGAATGGGCGCAATAAAAGATAAAAAAGAGTAAAATCCAAAAAAAAAGCGATATTTGTTCCTTTGAAAGAAACGAAGTTGTTTAAAAATACAAAGCCAATGAGATTATTTTTAATTTTCCCTTTTCTTTTTCTATTCCAGATGGCCTCGGCTCAATATGGACTAGATGGCTTTTGGGCGGGAGAAATCATCACGAAGGACGGCATTTTCAGGATTGAGCTAATACTGGAAATAGACGATTACTCTTGGAAATCAACAGGAATGACCATTATTTATAAAAATGGAGAGGTCGTCGAAAAAAGAATTTTTGAAGGACGATTATATCAGGATCGCTCTATTGGATTAGAGGAATTACCACTAGAGCAGAACGATTCTGCCTTCATCAGGAAGTATCAACTCCTGCTCGAAAGGTCTGCCGAGGGTGCCATACTCAAAGGATTTTGGCAGGAAATAATTACCGACCCGATGGCTACGAAGCGCCAAATCGGACAATTGACGCTTCATAAACAAAAGGACACTGGAGCTTAGCCAAAAAGTTCTACCATAACTTTTTGAACTTCCATTTGTGAAAGCCTAGGACCAAATTTAGATACGATTTTGGACGAAGCCAAACTAGCAATTTTTGCCGCCTGTGCATAGGTATGCCCGTGAGTAATACCATAGAGAAAAGCCCCTGCGAACATATCCCCGGCGCCATTCGTGTCAACAGCTCTTACAGGATAAGGCTCTATGTCGATAAAAGTATCCCCATCAAAAACCATAGCTCCGTTTTTACCAAGTGTTATCACAAATGTTTTGGCATCCTTTTTGAGTACTTCACGAGCCTCCAAAATACTATCTTTACCGGTATACGTCAAAGCTTCATCCTCGTTGCAAAACAACAAATCAACACTTGCTCCAATAACTTGGTCCATCCGCTCCCTAAAAAATTTAACCATATTGGGATCGGAAAATGTGAGTGCTGTTTTCACGCCATTCTTCTCAGCCATTTTCTTCGCCTGCATCATCGCATAAAATCCATTCTCAGATGTCACCAAATACCCTTCAATATACAGCCATTTTGAGTTTTTCAAGGCACTTTCCACCAATTCCTTTTCGGAGAAAGAAGAAGTGATTCCTAGAAATGTGTTCATCGTCCTATCCGCATCGGGGGTGACCATCACAAGACATTTACCCGTCTCACCTTCCTCCCTGTCGCCATTATGAAGGTTACAATCCACGTTTGCCTCTTTGAGATCATGCATATAAAAATCTCCCAAATCATCTTTAGCTACCTTGCAGGAATAAAACCCCTTGCCTCCAAATTGACTTAGTGCTATCATTGTATTGGCAGCGGAGCCTCCACTTTGTTTTTTAGTAACGTGCTTACTCAATGCCTTGATTAACTGGTTTTGTCGTTCCTCATCGACGAGTGTCATGGTTCCCTTTTCAACACTATTCACTCTCAAGAAATCCTCAGTAACTTCAAACTCCATATCGACTAAGGCATTTCCTACCCCATAAACGTCGTATTTTTTTTGCATTTACTTACTTTATAGTGCCCAATCATAGCTATCCATTTCGCTAATACAGGCTGTTATCAAATCTATACTGTCTTTAATATCTCCTTTGTGTGCCATTTCTATCGTCTGGTGCATATTTCTCAATGGGATGGAAACCGCTCCCGCTATAGCACCATTTTTACCGTACCGCTGAATAGCAGCAGTATCCGTGCCTCCCGCCGGGAGTATTTCCGGCTGCCATTTTATTTCATGTTTTTCTGCAGTTTTCTTCATAAAATCAACCATTCGATGGTCACAAATAGTCATCCCATCCATTATTTTTATAGCCGCACCCTTGCCAAGAGATGTTACTTTTTCGTGTCCGCTGGCACCCGGCACATCAAAAGCAATGGTAACATCAATAGCAATACCAAAATCCGGATTGATTTGGTGCGCAGCAGATATTGCTCCCCGAAGTCCTACCTCCTCTTGTACCGTAAATACTGCGTGCAAATCATAAGGAATCTTTTTCCCCCTCAGTTGTTTTAGCGTCTCGACCAATATAAAAACCGATACTCGATTATCCAAAGACTTGGAGTTCACGCAATGCCCCATTTCTATTAAGTGCCGCTCTCTTGTCACAGGAGCTCCCGGAAAAACAATATCCTCCACTTCTTCCTTGGGCATACCAATATCGATAAAATACTCAGAGATTGGGATTTGCTTAGTTCGCTCTTCCGGCTTCATCAGGTGAATGGGTTTACATCCCATAACCCCGATGACATCTTTTTTCCCATGAACGATAACTCTTTGCGAGGTTAGGGTCTTAGGATCAAACCCACCGAGTGGCTGAAATCGCAAAAAACCATCATCATCAATAAACTTGACGATGAAAGAAATTTCGTCCATATGCGCAGCAACCATAATCCTTTTGTCGCTTTTCCCTTTCTTGAGAGCAATTAAATTCCCCATATTATCCACGCGGACTTCGTCCACAAGCGGAGTGACTTCCTTTATAAGCAATTGGCGTATTTCCTGTTCGTAACCCGGCGCACCGGGAGCCTTACAAATTTGGCTGAGTAGTTTGATGTCAATCATAGTATTGAAAATTTCAGTCGCCAAAAGTAACAAAACTCTGAATGATAGACAATAAAAGTTGGTTTTTGGAACTAAATTGTGGTATAAATCTATATTTTACGGTTGGTTTTAGGCAAAGATGTGCCCCTATTTTTTTAAAAGGAGTTTTAGTCCGTTAAATTTTAAAGTTTACCAACTCCTTGTGCTAACTTAGCCCCTCCTTAAATGCAAAATAAAAATGTCGCAGCTAAAAAGCCTCGCAAAAGATACGGTTATTTACGGCATCAGCAATATCCTGAACAGGCTGCTGAATTTCGTCATTGCAACCTTTTATCTGACCAACCTCTTCAATAATGAGCAGACGGAATACGGGATCTATACCATTATGTACGCCTATATGGCGTTGCTGCTAGTGTTGCTGACTTACGGGATGGAAACGGCATTTTTCCGCTTTGGCGCAAAAGCGAGTGATCGGGAGCGGATATTTTCCACGGGTTTTGTTTCCCTTTTGGTTTCAACAGCAGTTGTCGTCACGGGATTTATTTTCTTTTCTGATGAGATAGCAGGCGTATTATCGAGGAAGGGCGATGGTGTTTATGTCATACTTTTTTCATTGATTATCGGTTTTGATGTGTTAAGTGTATTGCCATTTGCCCGATTGAGGCTCGAACAACGCCCCGTTCGTTTTGCTTTTTATAAGTTTTTGAATGTCGTCATTTTTGGTGCAACCCTATTGTTCTTTCTAGAGCTATGCCCGTATCTCGCCAGACATGGGATAGCATGGGCTGATATTGTTTACAACCCTAATCACAAGCTCCGATACGTCTTTTGGGCAAACCTAATCTCCAGTATTGTTACCTTCCTGATGGTACTCCCTATGTTGATGCGAAGCAAACTTCATTTTGAATGGGTACTATGGAAAAAAATGATTCACTATGCCCTGCCATTAGTCGCGGTAGGAGTGACCGGAATTATCGTCTTACTCGCCGGACAATACCTTATCCCCTGGTGGTTGCCCGGCACAGAAGAAGAAAAAACAATACAAGTCGGCATCTGGGGTGCCAGTGTGAAAATTGCGACCCTGCTCAACCTCTTTACACAGGTATTTAAATACGCTGTCGAACCCTTCTTTTTCAAACATAGCGAAAAAGGAGGAAAGCGGAGCATGTACGGCATTGTCACCCGGCTTTACACTATTGCCGCAAGCCTGGGGTTTTTAACCATCCTTTTGTACATCGATATTTTTCAGTATTTAGTAGGCTCCAACTTTAGATCGGGATTGAAGGTCGCCCCCGTATTATTACTGGCATTTGTCTTTTTCGGGGTGTATTTTAATTTTTCAATCTGGTACAAACTGACCGATAAAACCAGGATTGGAGCCCTCATTTCTACCGCAGGAATGTTTGTTTCGCTTATCGCAAACTATTGGCTAATACCTCATCTCGGCATCATGGGAGCAGCATGGGCATCCTTGATTTCTTACGTCTTTCTAAGTTTATTGGCCTATGTCGTCGGTCAAAGATATTATCCCATCCCCTTCCATCCCGAAAGATTGCTTGTCTATATCGGATTGGCGATGGGTACATTCTACCTAAGCCAACAATTAGATACTACTTTTTCGTTCTCACTTATTCCCAAATTAATTGTCCACAGCTTTCTAATCATCCTTTACTTGGGTTTGGTTGCCCTTTTTGAAAAGAATGGATTAGTAAGAGAATTGAGGAAGGGAATACACAGATAACTGCACCTTACCTTGAGAAATAAAGAGGATTGCTTGACAAATAAGTTAAGTTTGCTTAACTTTGTAGTAAACAAGCATTAATCATTATGCCGACAATCTCTAAAGAAAATTATCTAAAAGCTGTTTTTCTGTACAATAATCGGGGTGGAGAACAAATGGCAGGTACCACGCTTATCGCGAATGAGTTGAACATCAGCAAGGCTGCCATCAGTGATATGACACGACGATTAGCCGAAGAAGGACTGCTGACTTACGAAAAATACAAGGGAATGCACCTGACGCCAAAAGGACAATCGCTGGCACTTCAGGTCATAAGAAAGCATCGGCTTTGGGAGTCTTTCCTCCATAAGGTACTCAAAATGTCGTGGAGTGAAGTACACGTGGAAGCGGAGCGGCTGGAGCACCATACCTCCGATTATCTCATTGATAAGATTGACGATTATCTCGGCAATCCCCAATACGACCCACACGGATCACCTATACCGGATGCCAAGGGTGAAATGCCTCCTGACCGCCCGTTACTCCCCCTTGCCAGTGCAGAAGTGGATGGAGCATATCAAATAGCACACGTACACGACCGCGACCCTCAAATGATGAATTATCTCTCCCGCATAGGATTGGTGCTAAATAGTAAAATAAAGGTTTTGGAAAAATTTGATTTTGATGGCTGCATTCACATCGAGCTAAATGGGCAACCAACTTTATTAAGTGAAAAAATTGTCGAACAAATAAAAGTCATCCCGATTGAATATGTATAACCCGCTTTCATTACTCATCATTGGAGTCCTTACTCTGGGGCTGTTTGCCTGGGTCTTATGGCCCAAACGCGGGCTATTAGCCTGGTGGCAACGCAGTCAGCTCGATAGAAAAAGAGTACTAATCGAAGACGCACTCAAATATTTATACGATTGCGAATACAAGAGCAAAGATGCCAATATTGACAACCTATCCGAAAATCTTAATATTCCAGGCGAACAGGCTGAAGAATTGATTGGCAACCTGGAAAAAACCGGTCTAATCATTTCTAAAAAAGACCAACTACACCTAACCGAAACAGGAAGAAATTACGCCTTGCGCGTCATCAGAATACACCGAATATGGGAACGCTATCTCGCTGACGAAACCAGCATTGCGGCAAAAGACTGGCACCATGAAGCAGATCTCAAGGAACACCTACTTTCCTTTGAAGATGCCAATATTCTTGCATCCGAAATGGGGAATCCGGTCTTTGACCCCCACGGGGATCCCATACCAAGCGTCTCCGGTGAAATACCCGATTATGCCGGCGTTGCGTTGGATACCATGGAAGTTGGCACATCGGGTATCATCACCCACATTGAAGATGAACCACATACAGTTTATTTGCAGATACTGGCTCTTGGGCTCAACCCCGGAACAAATATCATTATAACAGAAAAAACTCCCGAAAAAATAGCCTTTGTTGCCGATGGAGAACGTTGCATCCTCGCCCCTGTCTTCGCGAAAAATGTAACGGTCGTACGCACTAAGCCACATTCAAAATCGATAGAAGAAGAAACAAAAAAATACAGGCGACTGACCGACTTGAAACCTAAGGAAACAGCAGTTGTTTCCGGCATTTCAAAAGCCTGCCGCGGACAACAGAGGCAGCGCTTAATGGATTTTGGTATCGTGCCGGGAACTCATGTGACAATTGAAATGCAAAGCACCTTTGGAGACCCCACAGCATACCGCGTCCTAGATGCAGTCATTGCTTTACGGAAAGAGCATGCACAACATATTTATATCGAACAACAACAATAACATGACAAAGGATTGTAATACTTGTGACACCTGCGCCATTCATAATAGTGCCAACCTGATTAGCCTTGGTGTCAAAATGGATGATTACGACTATTTGGTTGCACTCGCCGGCAATCCAAACACAGGCAAGAGTACCATCTTCAACAATCTTACCGGTTTGCATCAACACACAGGAAACTGGCCGGGCAAAACCGTAGCGAGAGCGGAAGGAGCTTTCTTTTATGGAGATGCGCCCTACAAAGTAGTTGATTTGCCGGGGACGTACTCGCTCCTCTCTACAAGCACCGACGAGGAAGTCGCACGGGATTTTATCCTCTTTGGACAACCCGACGTGACGGTTATTGTCGTCGATGCAACCCGCCTTGCCCGTAATCTAAACCTGGTACTACAAATACTCAACATCACCGACCGGGCAGTTTTATGCCTCAACCTCATGGATGAAGCCAAACGAAATGGCATCCAAATTGACACTCGTACCCTTTCTAAATCATTGGGCATTCCCGTCGTCGCTGCCGTGGCAAGAGAAAAGAAAGGTCAGACAGAGTTGCTGCAATTCATAGAGGAGGTGGCCACCGGAAAATATGTATGTAAGCCCAAGAAAACAATAAGCCTTTCCAGAAGGGAAAAATCGGCTATTACAACCGTTGAGCATAAGTTGAAAGAGGCATTTCCAACTATGAGCAATAGCCAGTGGGTCGCTATGAGACTTCTCGAAGGAGATAAAAGCATCATAGACGCACTCCAAACCGAAAAGCTAACCGACTCCCAAAGCCCTCAGCCCAACCAAGAGACAGTCCATCAAATATTATCCCTTGCCAACGAACTGAGATGGCAACTAGGCGATGATTTTCACGATAAAATTACAGCGGCTATTTATTCGGCGGCTATTTCCATTGCCGATAAATGCACCACAACAACAGGGAAAAAACAAGCCTTCAGCTTAGACAGAAAAATTGACAGCATTGTAACGAGCAAATGGTTGGGCTTCCCAATCATGTTTTTACTACTGGCGATGGTCTTTTGGCTAACAATCAAAGGTGCTAACTACCCCTCTCAACTGCTGGCTACTTTACTGGTCGAAAACGGACACCCTTTTTTAAAAGGTATTGCTGACAATATCGGAATGCCGTGGTGGCTATCCGGGGTATTAATCGACGGTGCTTACCTCGCGATGGCGTGGGTCATAGCGGTGATGCTTCCGCCAATGGCGATATTTTTCCCGATTTTCACCCTGTTGGAAGACTTTGGTTATCTGCCACGTGTTGCATTCAATATGGATAGCCTCTTTAGAAAAGCAGGGGCGCACGGCAAACAAGCGTTAACCATGAGCATGGGTTTTGGTTGTAATGCAGCAGGTGTTGTTGCCACCCGAATAATTGACAGCCCGCGAGAGCGGCTTCTGGCCATCATCACCAACAACTTCTCTCTTTGTAATGGGCGCTGGCCTACACAAATTCTCCTCGCTACCATCTTCGTTGGGAGTATGGTCGCCCCGGGCTGGGCAGCTTTTGCTACGGCAGGAGCGGTAATAGGGGTCGCTGTCTTGGGGATATTTCTAAGCTTAGTTGTCTCCTGGGGGTTATCCAATAGCATCCTCCGGGGGGAGGCGTCTTCTTTCAGTCTCGAACTACCGCCTTACCGACCTCCTCAGGTATTGAGAACACTCTATACCTCCCTGATTGACCGTACATTGATAGTGCTTTGGCGCGCCATTGTTTTTGCCGTACCGGCAGGTATTGCAATATGGCTGGTTGCCAACATAAAAATAGCAGATGTTAGTCTGGCAGAGTACTTCATAGACGGGACAGATTCCTTTGCCTGGCTTTTTGGTCTGAATGGTGTGATATTACTTGCTTACATCGTCGCTATCCCTGCCAATGAAATCGTCATTCCAACCGTACTCATGCTGACAGTGCTGACTACTGGAATGACCGACGCAGGAGCCGGGTCCGGTGTGCTTTTTGAGCTAAATTCAACCGAAGCTATTAAGGGAATTCTCGTCGCAGGCGGATGGACGGCACTAACGGCTGTCAATGTGATGATATTTAGTCTGCTACACAATCCCTGCTCTACGACAATTTACACCATCTACAAAGAAACCAAAAGCCTAAAATGGACAATGGTATCCACCTTTTTACCCTTGGTAATGGGCTTTGTTTTTACCTTCTTTATTGCACAGGTGTGGCGGTTGGTGGGGGGATGAACCCTTCAAACCCCCAAATTATTCTCGCTCCGCTAAACCTGTCCTGAAAAAATATTGTTGGACAATCAGAAAATGCACGTTTTAAGGACTTACTAACACAAAGAAATCACGCTGACAGGAATACCCGCTACGCAATGATTTCACCACTTCAACATTTATCAATAGTTCGGTAACTTTTAAAAAAAGTATGAGATAAGAAAAAAGAGGCGTATTTTTGAAGTATGCAACTACAAGCAAAAAACACCTCCCACAAGAGCAAAACTCTTGTTACGGCAATATTAGGCAAAATGAGTGGCATAAGCAAGCCTAGGCAAAAATTTATCACTTCGATTGTAATTCTTTATTTATCTCTTCGGGGGCGATATACATTCAAAGGCTTTGAACGTTATGGAGAATATTGCGAGAAAAGTTATCGGCTTCAATTTGAGAAGCCTTTTGATTTTCTCGAATTTAATAACATATTAATTCTGGAAAATTTATCTAGAGAATTAATTTTAGCCTTTGACCCAAGCTATCTACCCAAAAGTGGGAAGAAAACGCCAAATATTGATAGATTTTGGAGTGGTTGTTTAGGCAAGGCCGTTAAAGGAATTGAAATTGGAGGTTTGGGCGTAGTAGATGTTGTACAAAACACAGCATTTAACTTGGAAGCAATTCAAACACCGAATCAAACAGAATTGAAAAGCAAGGGACAAACATTAATTGACCATTACGCTAGCATCATCATTGAGAGAAAGGATACCTTAGAGGGTTTGTCCAAATATTTGGTGGTAGATGGTTATTTTTCAAAAGTTTCCTTTGTTGACCAAGTACTTGACAATACAAATTTGCATATTGTTTCCAAGCTAAGAAAGGATGCTAATTTGAAGTATTTATACAATGGTGACCAAAAGGGAGGAAGAGGACGTCCCAAAAAGTTTAGCGGCAAAGTTAATCTTGACGACCTTGACAAAGGAGTGTTTAAAGAAACACACAAAGACGATGATTGTATAATTTATGAAGCCATAGTTTGGTCAGTATCATTAAAACGAAAAATAAAAGTAGCCTATGTTCAATTTTTGAAAGAAAACATGCCGAGCAAGCAAATTGCTATATTGTTTTCAACTGATTTAGAATTGTCAGGCTATCAAATATACAAATATTATAAAGCTCGATACCAAATTGAATTTTTATTCAGGGATGGTAAACAGCATTTAGGTTTAACACATTGTCAAGCTAGAAGTGAAAATAAGTTGTATTTTCATTTTAATACCTCACTCACGGCTATAGGCGTGGCAAAAGTTGCACACTATTTACAGCAGCAAAACGGACAGAATCTGCCGCGCTCTTTAGCGGATATAAAGACCTCGTATTTCAATGAACTTATGCTGAATTTATTTTTATCAAACTTTCAGATTGACCCAAACTTGGAAAAAAATAAATTAGTATGGCAAAAGTTGCTGGATTTTGGCAAAATTGCCGCTTAAATAATTACCGAACTATTAAAAAAAGAGACTGGTA
>JALVDO010000462.1 GCA_027008975.1 Saprospiraceae bacterium
TGCTTTACGCTTCGCCAAAGAGGAGGCAACGGCGTGTATTCCAATACCAACGCCTACTGCTGCCAAAGCTGTTTTACCAATCTTGTCAGCAGTGCTTTCGATGCCAAAGCCCGGCAAATGAGTCAGGCGTTCATACAGTGGGCCATTATCCCAGAAGTTCTCCTCACTACAACCAATACACCCGTGTCCGGACTGGATAGGATAGCTTACGCCGTTATTCCATTTCATAGAGCCGCAGGCGTTGTAAGTCATTGGCCCCTTACAGCCCAACTTGTAGAGACAATACCCCTTTTTAGCATTGGCATCGTCAAAAGTTTCGGCAAATAGTCCTGCATCATAGTAAGGTCTTCTGTAACAACTATCGTGTACGCGCTTGGCGTAAAATGCCTTTGGACGACCAATCCTATCTAACTCGGGCAACCTTCCGAAAGCGATTAAATGGACGATAACTCCCGCCATGACCTCTCCTATTGGAGGGCAGCCCGGCACCTTGATGATTGGCTTATTTTTGATGATTTTGTGAATGGGCGTCGCCTTTGTTGGATTGGGATGGGCTGACTGGACACAGCCATTGGATGCGCAACTACCCCACGCAATAATGGCTTTGGCTCCTTCGGCAGCCTCCTTCAATTGCTCAATAGCCGTCTTACCGGCGATACAGCAATAATTACCGTCATCACCCAATGGTACTGAGCCTTCAACACACAAAATGTACTCCCCATGATATTTCTCCATGGTAGCGTGCTTGGCTGCTTCTGCCTGTTCGCCGGCTGCTGCCATCAACGTCTCCGTATAATCCAGTGAGATTTTATCCAAAATAATGTCTGCCACAATAGGGTGGTCGGAACGAATAAAAGATTCACTACAGCAGGTACACTCCTGATAGTGCTCCCAAATAACGGGAATGCGTGGTGTCGTTTCCAGTTTTTTAGAAATCTGACCAATGGCTTTCGTGCTCAGCCCCATGTAGGCTGCCATATAGGTGGCGAACTTCATAAAGTCACGGCGCGAATAGCCTTGTTTAATAATTGCTTCGAGATAGGTATCTCTTCTTTTTCGGTTTGCCATAGTAACTTATTTTATTGTCTTTATTTTATTTTGCGAAAGCTTGCCAAGAGATCGGGAGACCTTTGGCACTCCTCCTGAAAATATTTCAATCTTCAAATCATCAGCCAGTAAATGCCTACTGCCACTGCAAAAACACCTCCCCAAAAAGGCAGCGTTTTGAATGTGCTTCGCTGACGTAGATTACCGGATAGCAAATTCATCCTTCCTACCAGTAAAGCATAAAGCGACATAGATAGTACCGACCCCACCCCAAATCCAATAATATAGGCTATTGAACTACCCGTATTGGTAAATCCCAATACAGGCAAAAGCAACACAAAATGTGCGATGCCTGCAAAACCATGCAAAACACCGACTCCGTAAGCCGCCTTATTATTTTTTACCGTAATATTTTGATGTTCATGATGATGGTCATGAGCACGATGTTCGTGGCTGTGTATGTGTATGTAGGGCTTATCGCCCTGATGTACATGAGGATGCACGTGTTTTTTCGTTTTTCGGAATATCCTGTAAAACGCCCATCCTCCTATTAATATCAGCACTATTCCGACGAGATGCTCGCTTTGATTCGATATTTTCTCAACAGGAATAACGTCCTTGAAAAACAATAATAAAATGCCAATACCAAGCATCCCACTAATATGTCCCAATCCCCAAAAGAATCCAACTCTCCAGTATTTTTGCTTCGATTCAAAAACGAGGGGCGTGACCGCTGCAAGATGATCAGGTCCTGTCAATACGTGAATCGAAGCCGCAACAACCCCTGCCCACAAGGGCAAAACTGCAATGGATAATATATCTGCCAATAACAGCACGTGTTGGTGTTTTTCAAAAAAAAATACCTTAATAAATCTAAATTGTTCGAAAAGTTTATTTAAGAGACGAGAGAATGTCTCTTAACGTTTTTTTATTCGGAATACCCAAATATATTTCAATATTTTGAAAGAAGAAAAAGAAAGCTCCTTTTTTTTTGCGAAAGTATCTAATTTAGAAATATTCTTAATTAGAAGTAGCCCATTGACCAAGAAAAGCACGCAGAACGCATCACTCAACCCGACTATCAATATCAATCTTCCCATTTTCTAATTTCAGGACACCTCTTGGGCATACGGCGGAGCAAATACCACAGCCTACGCAGGAAGCGCGAACGATATTTTGTCCCTTTTGGGCGTAAGAACGTACATCAATACCCATTTCGCAATACGTGGAGCAATTACCGCAGGAGATGCACTGCCCGCCATTGGTCGTAATCCTGAAACGGCTAAAAAATTTCTGCTGTAATCCGAGCAAACCCGCCATCGGGCATCCGAACCGACACCATACACGACTACCGAGCAATGGATAAAACCCGACACCAACAACACCCGAAAATGCCGCCCCGATAAAGAAGCCGTATGGCTTTTGGAAATATTTGTAAATATCTAATCCGAGGAAGGTGCCGGAGTTGGTAAAGAAGCCGTAAAGACTCGCAACGGTCATAATGGTTACCAACACCAATACGGAGTAAATCATCCACCGCTCTATCTTCCAAGCCCGTAGGGACTTATCGGACAAGTGCCGGAAAGAATCTCCGGCAGTCTCCGCCAATCCGCCGCATCCGCACACCCAGGAACAATACCACCGCTTGCCGTAAAAGTAGGTCAATATCGGGGAAATAAGCAGAAATTTACCTACACCCAACGCCAGAAAAAACATTCCGAGATTGCCACCTTTTAGCATATTACTCAGATGCCAGCCGTAAAAGAAATCGTAA
>JALVDO010000463.1 GCA_027008975.1 Saprospiraceae bacterium
AAAGTCTTCGAAATATAATTTTTTGAGATAGGGGTGGTGCTTTTTGTACTCCGTTTCCAGTTTGCTTTTGATACCCTCATCAAGTCCCATCCTATCTGCTACGTGGTGTAGAATAGACATATTGATGTCATAGACCAACTGGTCGAAATCGCGTTTGTAGCGATATGGATTCGACAAAATGACCAAGGCATCCTCTTCATCGATATTGACGTGGAAGTCAGCGGGTTTGTAATTGATTTGCAATTCCTTCGGAACGTTGGTATAGTTTTTCCCCTTGCCTCCAAAGTTTTTGTAAATAATCATAATGCTCGCGCTGAGTAGCACGATGAATATCAGCATACGTCCTACATTTCCTGCGGCACTTGATTCTTCATTATTTGCCATAATCTATATTATATTTTACATTTATTATATTTTTGTAACTACTTACCACCTCATAATATAAGTTTGCAATATGAGGATAAGGGGAACACGGATAATACTGATGCTACCCATACGGGCGCGTACCGGTGCGGATTTTCGCAAATTTTTTATGCCAATAAGCGTGTTTACACGAACCTACCTGCTTCGCGACGGAAGGCAGGTTTATTTTAGTCTGATGACCAAAGTGAGATAATATCGAGTGACAATTAATGATCAATGCTGTTGAATTTGCACACGTTTTTGCGAAAGCAAAAACAAAAATCCGTTCTAATCTAACTGTTCCACTGGGAAAAATCCGTTTTGATCCGTTCAATCCGTGTCATCTGTGTTCCTCTTCAAGGTAAATAGTTACATATTCTTTAATCCTATTGAATAACAATTCTTTTTAATCCCAAAGGCCCAGCGTCCCGGTGGTCATACCCTCCGGCACGAAATAGTGCAAGACCCTGATGTCATCATAATCGATGAATTTTACAAAAATATGACTTGAAAGTGGTAAATTTGTGGTTTTGTACCACTTTTTTATTATTTTGGAGGGATGAATAGGCAGTTAACGATTAATTGTAAGGGGCATTTGCTGGATTTAAGCACGCCTATTGTGATGGGGATTATCAATATGACCCCGGACTCCTTCTATGGTGCAAGCAGGGTTGCTGCGGATGCTGTACTGAGGAGGGTTGAACAATTTTTGGAGGAGGGAGCATCGATTATTGATGTCGGGGGGATGTCTTCACGCCCGGGCGCGGAGATTATTTCCATTCAGGAGGAGGAACGACGGGTACTACCCGTGATTGAGCAAATAAAAAATACATTTCCGAAGGCATGTCTTTCTATCGACACGGTTCACAGTGTTGTTGCCAAGAAGGCAATTCAAGCCGGAGCGTCCATTATCAACGATATTTCTGCCGGCTCCATTGATGCGAATATGTTCCGGACGGTAGCGGAATTGGGGAATGTACCTTATATCTTGATGCACATTCAGGGACTGCCGAAGACGATGCAGCAGAATCCCGTTTACAAGGATGTTACCCTTGAGGTTTTGGACTTCTTAATTGGAAGATTAGGGATGTTACGTGCCCTGGAAGTAAAAGATGTAATTATTGACCCCGGTTTTGGTTTTGGGAAAACCATAGATCAAAATTACGCTCTTCTAAAGCGGCTGAATGTCTTTTCGGTTATGGAGGCACCTATTTTAGTAGGAATATCAAGAAAGTCAATGATTTACAAATTACTCGATATTACACCGGAGGAAGCATTGACGGCAACTGCGGCACTTCATTGGAAAGCTCTTGACGGTGGCGCTTCTATCCTGCGGGTACACGATGTGAAAGCCGCGGTGGAGGTTGTTCGTTTGTGGCAAAAAATGCAGGAAGTATGAGTGAGCGACCATTTGAAAATCTGACTGAGGATAATATAAAAGTGGCGGTAATTCGCCACCTAAAGGGTTATTATCGCAATTTTGAACAAGAAGGGGATGAGTTGGTAATCAAACCGCAGGAGGAAGGCATAGACGAAATGGAACTCTACGAAAAAACAACCTTCCGATTTATGAAATCGGGTCTGGATTTTGAAGGAGAAGGCGGGATTATTGTGGATGGGTTTGTCTCTTTCCCTTTGGAGAACGGGCAGGTTTTTCTCGCTACGTTTGAAGCCACATCTTTCGAGCAAAGGAAGGAACTATTTTATCAGCGGCAGCCGGAAATATTGTTTTGGGATAGTCTGGCGGTTTCTTCTTTTGTTGCAGCTTTGATTTTTATTGGGTTTCATGTAGAAAAGGTTTATTTCCTTTACTTTTTTGGTAGCTTTTTGTCGGTGGTTTATGGAATACTTGCCTTTGGTGCAATGTTCTTGCTTTATTATTATACTTTCAAACATTTTTCAGTCAGTCGTTACCGGTATATTTATGCCATTGAGCAGTTCAAGCGGTATTTCGCACAGGATCAATGGGTGGCTTTTTCGGAGGATGTCTTTCCAGACCTGACGTCTCGTTACTTCCTGGAATTAAAGAAGCAATGTGTCAAAAACGGCGTGGGGCTGATAAAAGTGGATAGGCAATTGAAGTGCCAGTTTTTATACACGGCTGCTCGCAAAGATACCTTTAAAAAACAACGACGACACCTGCGGTTACACCCCCAGAAAAAATTGATTGAAGTACCTACTGTGGAAAAAAATGGTAATCTTGGCACTCAACTAAAAAAGTGGTTTCCGGAAGAAAAGCGGATAGACCTATTGAGGTTTAAACATATTCCCTACAACCAATTCCTTGCGACGGGTCTTTCTTTTTTGGCAATTCTAATATTTTTGATTATTCAGTGGTACAATGGCCCCATTCGGTATGTCAATGAGCAGCTTTATGAAAAAAAGCTTGCCGCAAAAGCTAAAAAATTCAGCCGTGAAC
>JALVDO010000464.1 GCA_027008975.1 Saprospiraceae bacterium
AGGAAATTAAAATATCGGCATTAAAAGCGGCAAAGGAAAAGGCAATATATTTGCTAGAGAGTATTGGCGAAAAGCCGGGAAAAGTTATTTCTATCGAAGAGATACCGGATAATCAAAACTACTATTGGCGAAGAAATCAAAATGTGCTTAGCAATGTAGTTATTCCAACAAATGAAACGAGCCCGGCAATAGAAAATGTAGCTACAATAAAGTTGAGGTATCAAGTTAAAGTGAAATTTGAAATAGAATAAAACCTTATTAATGTACTATGATAAAAACGAACCTACTGGTTATTACAAGTCTGCTATTGTTATTTTCTGTCGTAAGAACCTTTGCAAAAAGCGAACAGGCGGGAAAGCCCCAACAGGGAGGCATACACACCATCGTTATTGATGCCGGACATGGAGGAAAAGATCCGGGCTGCTCCGGCAACTCTAATCTAGAGAAGAAAATAGCGCTCAACATCGCTAAAAGACTGGCCAATAAAATCAGGACAAATTATCCTGAGATGAAAGTCATTTTGACGCGCGATAAAGATGTTTTTGTACCTCTGTATGAACGAGCAGCTATTGCGAACAGGAATCACGCCGACCTTTTTATTTCCATCCATTGCAACGCAATGCCACCCAACAACGAAGGAACACGTGGTACGGAAACCTACGTCATGGGACTACACACCGCAGCTCATAATTTGGCTGTAGCCAAAAGGGAAAATGCCTCTATTCTGCTCGAAGCAGACTACGAAAAAAACTACGATTACGACCCCAATTCTCCTGAAGGACACATCATGTTGAGTATGTATCAGAATGCCTTTTTAGAACAAAGTATCCTGATTGCGGACTTGGTTGAGCAGGAGTTCCAACATAAAGACACACGCAAAAGCAGAGGAGTCAAGCAAGCGGGATTCGTCGTCTTGAAAGAAACTACCATGCCAAGCATACTGGTAGAGACCGGCTTCCTGACCAACCGGGATGATGAATTATTACTGGCCTCTTCCGATGGACAGGACGCTACAGCGGAATCCATTTTTCAAGCATTTATTAGTTATAAAAACGAAGTCGAAAGTGGATTAGACAGCCCTATTACAGCCGTTGCTTCCGCTCCCAAAACAAAAAAAACGACTTCAGTGCCTGCTCAACCAAGGGTTGTTTTCACCCCTAAAAACACAAAAGCAGAAAAGGACCTGCCCCCCGTAGCCCCCTACCCCAACGTCATCAAAAAACACCAAAATAGAAGTAAGCTCACCAAAAAATCACCTTACGCCTCTAATCCGGTTACTAACAATAATAAACCAACATCTACACCAACCACTGAGCAAATTATCGTCGCACCAATCGAAAGGCCCAACGCCTACGACAATCCCCCCATTGTCCACTTCAAAGTGCAAATGGCGGTGACTTCCAAGCCCATTGACACAGGAGTAGCGCCCTGGAATCAAAATAAATACCTCGTAGAGGTCTTACATGAAGGAAATCAATACAAGTATCAGGCACGCAATTTCAGTAACTTCCAACAGGCATTAAAAGCAAAAAACGACTTGAGAAGAAATGGTTTCCCGGATGCCTTCATCGTTGCTTACCGCAATGGAAAAAGGATTCCGATTAACGAGGCTAAAAAGCTACTCGGGCTACTTTGAAATGCCCAATTGACAATAATCTACTATTCTTGAACCAATTTGTCTTACAAATAATGAAGTTGTTTATGAATGGCTGCTTGAAGCGAAAAATTGAGATTTTAAGTGAAGATGACTTACAAAAAACGCACCGGTACGTGCCCGCGCCAATACGCGCCCAGCCAGTCCGTATGGATATGGGTATGGGGAGTTTAGCAGCGCTAAATGAGTATTTTTGTAAGGAAATATTCGCTGAAAAGATTATTTTGCAGTCAAGTGAGCTATTTTTAAACAACTTCAATATACCTTTGCGATTCTTTTGAAAAGGAAATCGCTTTTCTTTCATTGAATAATAATCAAGAACAACCGAAAAAGTATTATGGCAAAAGAAATAAAAATTGGTATTCTCGCAATCGTCTCCGTCGGACTTGTTTACTGGGGATATAAATTCATTCTCGGAAGGAATATTCTAATCAAATCGAATACCTACAACGTCTTATATGAAGATGTGCAGGGGTTGCAAAGAGGAACGCCCGTGCGTGTGAGCGGGGTACAAGTAGGCGTTGTTGCCGATATCCAGTTGCTGCCCGACCGCTTGGACAAAGTACTCGTCATTCTCGATTTGGACAAGGGGACCAAGCTTCCCAAAGATACTAGAGCTGTCATTGTCCATACCTCTGCCATGGGAGCCAAAGCAATCAATCTGATGTATGACCATCCGTGTACGGAAGACTGCCTTGAACAAGGCGCTTATTTGACTGGTGAATCGAAAAACCTCCTGGCTTCTATGGCAAGCCCTCAGGTGGTGGAGGATTATATGAAAGTTGTCTCAGAAAAAACAACAGCCCTCATGGATAGTCTGAACAGAATGCTCATAGATGGCAACGAGGAAGGGCTTGGCAGAATTGTCAACAACATAGATGCTACGATGGCTCACCTCAAATCGACAACCCAACAGCTAGATCAACTGATGAGAGCTTCCTCTGGAGACATTCGAGGCACGCTTTCAAGCACCAATGAACTGACAACAGAATTGGCAAACAACAAAGCCAAATTAACACAAATAATGGATGACCTCGCTCATATCACCGGGGACTTATCCAAGGCAGATATGGAAAAAATGATGCAGAATGCACAAGGAGCTATTGCCAATCTGAAAGGAACACTTGAAAAGGCAGAAACATCTCTCGCCGGCTTTTCTACGCT
>JALVDO010000465.1 GCA_027008975.1 Saprospiraceae bacterium
ATGGCGGGGTTAGGCGTAGCATAAACGCCGGGTTTGGGATTGGCAATAAGCCGATGACTATTGATAAGTCCGCTTTTAAAGTCCACATTTATTGGTGTCAGTCCTAAGGAATCCATTGTTACCAATGCGATGACTTCCTTTTCTTCGTTACTCAAAAAATAGTATTGGGTAGTTGTCGCTGAACGAAGTCCCGCGGGAATCTGATCGGCGGGGAGACTCGCCAAAACAATATCGGTTACATCCTGCCATCCAAAGAAGCCGACTAGCGCATCGATACGCGTTTCTCGCACTTCTACTCGTTTTTCTCTTAATACATCATAAACACCCCCCGGAATTGTCAAAGATCCCCATCCATCGACGAGGCTACTTCTGTCAAACGTTATTCGGATGCGCATGGAATCCGGCGTGATGGGAAGTCCTTCAAAGATGTTAACAGGTAAGTCTGTTGGGTCAAAAGTATAGCTGATGTCCGTAGAAACCTGATTTTCATCCTCGTATTGTAAAGGAGTGACGCGCTCCGGATAAGGAGTAGAATACTTTAAATCAAAATCAATTCCTAAATTGAGCTGATCGCTACCTCCATAGCCTAGGAGCTCCATATCGCCATTGTTAATCCGGTAGTAAGCATCGCCCACCGTTCCTCCACTCTCAATGAGGAAGGTGGCGGTTGGGAATTTATCAAATGCCGCACCTTCTGTTGCATCTTTTACCACTCTATTCAATACAAAGGGGGCTTGGAGATTGGAGAAATCCCAACTGTGTTGCCCTATCTCGGGTAAGACATCAATATTGGTTGGCAGATTGTCAACAGAAATAAACAAAGTGTCGCCAATTGCCGGTAAAGAGGCATCCGTAATGGTTGTCTGCCCAAATATGACCGGGACAAAAAAACAGGATAGAATGATAGAAAGGTAACGTTTTTGCATAGGAATAATATTAAAAAAAAATGTAACTACTTACCACCTCATACTTTATGTTTGCAATTTACTAATAAGGGGAACACGGATGAAACGGATGTAACGGATTTGCACTGATTTTAAACGACCAATACGGTATTTCACACGGACCTGCCTGCTGTGCGACGCACATACGCGCCCGAATCGGTGAAGGCAGGTCTTTGGTCTGACGACCAAAGTGAGACATTGTCAAATGATAATTAATGAACAACGCAGTTGAATTTACACCCGTTTTTGCGAAAGCAAAAACAAAAAATCCGTGAAAACCCGTTCCATCTGTGTATGCCCTGATCGATAAAGTCAGGGTCATCCGTGTTCCTCTCTCCCTCATGGTAAGTATTTAAAAAAAATACTCTATTCCCCAAAAGTAATACATTTCGGATTAAAATGCTTGTTGTGAAGAAGCTTTAACGTTAATTTAGTACTTTTCCATCATCTGATCGACCATATCCTTTACGCTTTTTTCGATCGGCGTGTATTCCAACCCAAGCTCCTTTTTACTTTTTGATGCATTTAGTTTTATATCATAACCGACGTTTCGGCGGATGAATTTATTGGTCAATCCAAACATCCAGCCCACGAGATATAGCATAAACTTGGGGCTTTTCATCAGGGGCAGTTTGAACTGATTGCCATATTGCTTTTTGATTAATCTGGAAAAATCATACATACTCATCGTCCTTTCAGCCAGGATGTGCCGACCGCTTGCGGTCTCGCTTTCTAAAGCGATGATGTGTGCCTTTGCCACATCTCTGACATCTACGAATCCAAACATCAAATCGGGTGCTCCTGAAAAGTATTTTCCGGACAGCATATCTTTCATGAAATCCAAACTTCCCGAGTTGGATATCTTTCCAAGAGAAGGACCCATTACGAAGGAGGGATTGATGACAACGAGCTTCCATTTATCCTGATTTTCGTATATTTTCCAGGCTTCTTTCTCTGCCAATACCTTGGAGTAGGAGTAAGGTTGGTGTGTTAGGCTGCTAGAAGTATTGAAGTGCTCCTCGGTGAATTCATCCAGCCCCAGTTCTTTCATGTCAATGTTGTCGCCATGTACTGCTGCCACGCTAGAAGTTAGCACAACTTTTTTGACTGTTGACGATTTATTGGCGGCGTTTAAGACATTCCTCGTTCCCTCTAAAGCAGGGTCGATAAGTTCCTTTTGGGCATCCTTAAATTTCAAGCTGAAAGGTGAAGCCATGTGAATAATGGCAAAAGCACCTTCTGCCGGTTCATCGAAAGCGCCTTCTGATAATAAATTGGCTTCCCAAAATTCCAGTGTTCCCGGGGATTTCTTTTCAATGTCAAGCAAATGCTGATATTTCTCTGTCTTGCTTTTGTCTCTTACCGTTAAGCATACGTTGTAGCCTTTTTCTAAGAGGTATTTTGTTACCCATGAACCGATGTAGCCGGTTCCGCCCGTCACTAATATTGTCTTGTTCATAATCTTTCTTTGGGATGAAACAATGGGAAGTGCGGAATTGTTCTTTTTCATAAGATGTCAAGTATTTCGCTCAGATTACTTGACGTGCTTTGTTTTCTCCTTGCTCGGTGCGACTTGGAGTCGCAAAACGCACCAAGATGTAGGTCTTTGACCGATGCCCGTCCGGCACGACTCGTAGTCGCCAACCACACCAAAGTTTAGATTTTTGACCTATGGTTTGGTGCGTTTTTTGTAGTTTTGTCTTGATAACAGTAGGCTGAAAGCTTACACCAATGTTCGCATTGCGACCACAGGTCGCGGCGAGGGGGGGCAAAGAAAAAAAAATAATGAAGTTAATTTCTTTTATTGAAAATCTAGTTGAAGATATTATGTCGTTGGATGCCTGTTTTAAAACATTGTTTCAGGTTGATGGTGT
>JALVDO010000466.1 GCA_027008975.1 Saprospiraceae bacterium
GTATGTGCATTAAAAATAGCGCCAACCTTACCGGAAATAATGTCTGCTTTGTAGCTATCCCTCAAAGTGGGACCTGTCACATCCCAATCGCTGGTAAACAAACTCAATTGCCCGATTTTCTCCTCAAGCGTCATCAACCCCAACAAGGAATCTACCCGGCTTAGTTGCACGCTTGGAGACGCAGTAGTCTTCCGTGTGGTCTTACACCCAATAAAAGACAGCAAGCCACCTGCGATTAAGAAAAACAGTTTTGTGAATTTCATATTTTTTTAGTTCTTTTGTAATAATTACTGTAACCATCCCCCTTTGAAACCGGCTTTCTTCAGACCGGTGACAACGTAGGGATTCTTTTTCATCATTTCCCAAATCAGCCCAGACCTGTAATTCTCAATTTGCAACAACATTGCCCCTTGGTCAATACCGAGATAATCCTTGTCGAACCATCCTTTTTCGCCGGTCATCTCATTCATCCAAGTGAGGTTAAAAGCATCCTTAAAACCATACTCCCCCACCAATTGCCGATAGTAAGTGTTCCACATATAAGCCAGTGCCGGTTTGCAAATTTCAGGAGCGAATGGCATAGACCCCCCGGCTGCAGTTGGGGCAATAGTACCATCATCTACCGTATTTTGTTCAGAAGCACCTCTTGCGGCATAACCGAGGAATATCCACTCTTTTCCCTCGATAGTCGTTCGTTGGTAAGGAGGTCCGTCACAAGCGGTAAGCCCCCAACAATTTGCTCCATATCCTTTGCAAGATTTCGGATTGCGTATGCAATAATCCCTATTGGCATAAGTCGCCCTCCTTGAATTTTCAAAATAATCAATCCCCATTTCCTCCATGTATTCATCCTTAATACCACGAAAGTCAACATAGATATGAGTGTATTGGTGTGTAAACAAAGCGGGATAAGCAACATAACTCTTTCCCCGAAAACTTTCCCGACGGTAGGATTTTGTCCAGTTATTCCAACTATCCTCCGGAATGGAATGCGTTGGAGACCCCAAAGCCAGAATATACAAAATCATTCCCTCGGAATATCCTTCCCAATAGTAATCCAAAAAGCCACTCTCCGGTTTCCAGCCCATGGATAGCAAACCATTATCGGTCATCATCCAATTCCAATTGACCCTTCGATAAAGCGTATCCGCCAGTTTTCGGATTTCAACCTCTCGGTTATCCTCCCCGTCAAAATAAGACATAACACTCAATATACCCGCCATCAACAAGCCCGTATCAACGGATGATAACTCTACTTTTTTGTATCGGGTCGCCCCGTCGTTTGATAAAAAATGGTAATAAAATCCATGATAACCACTTGCCTCATTTTCGGACTTATTTTGTGGCAAACTCATTAACGCCCTGAGGGTCTGAAGTGTCCTTTCAGCACCTGATTCCCTTGTAATATATCCCTTCTCTATACCGACCAAATAGGATGAAAGACCAAAACCCGTCGCTGCAATACTTGAGAATGTCAAAGTCGGATACCTGTCCGGAATTTGATAATTATCCTTATCGGCCAAATCCCAAAAATAGTTAAAGGTCCGTTCCTGAAGTTCTTCCAGATTAAAAGGATACTGTGTGACTTGGCTTACAGGCGGTGCATCCTGATTGACACCACATGAAAGCAGTATTAAGGCAAAGCCAATTACGCCAATTACTTTGATAAAATGAAAATTCCGATACATCCCGGATACCTAAAATTAAAAAAAGAAAATGGTGGAGAGTATCACACTCTCCACGCATTTTCATTCATTACTCACTACTCCTTAACAAATTTTGCTTTTCCTACTATCAAACCGGATTGATTTATGAAAGAAAGGTAATAAACACCACTGTGAAGGTGCGAAACATCCAATGTAGCGTTCTCAGTTGTGTTGGCAAAGACGGTGCGACCAAGTTGCTGCCCCAACGCATTAAATATAACAACCTGATTGGCTCGACCGGCCAAATTAATGTTTAACGCATCGAAAACAGGATTAGGTGAGACGCTAACCGTCCACACGTCTGACGGATAAAATAAAGCATCCGGTCCACACATAAAATCTCCAATGACTATATCATCAAAATATGAGGTAACATCTTCACCTGTTGCATCAATACCCAAATCAAAAAAGATGGTCAACGTTTGATAATTAGCATCATCAGCTACCCCTGAGAAGTCAAAAGTCAATTCCTCCCACTCATCCGTTACTGTATTTTCGACGGGTAACTCAATCGGTGAAGCTCCCGCAGCAGAGCCTTCCACTTTCAACGTAAAATTGCCAATGTGATTCATCCATACCTTCGCCTTTGCAATTTTCGTTTCTCCAAAATCCAAAGGAGCTCCGAGTGCAGAAAATGCACCCGCCCAAGGGTCACCATCGCTTGCTTTGGTGAATTGTCCCACATTTTCACTGGTATTAATGCCGCCTGGAACAGGATTGGCGATGATGTGTACCTTATTATCCTCCTGCTCAATATGGCCGTTGGCGAAATACTGGAAATTCGAAATTGTGGTATTAGGCGTCTCATTATCGGCGATACAGCCGCTGTAATTAGCACGCTTCCATTTCACATCATCAATGTAGTAAGTCACGGACTCAGATGGTAACTGACCGGCGTTGAAGAAAACGACAATCCGCGCGTGGTCTTCCATAGCCTGATCGCTAAAGTCCACTACGTATTCCGTCCACTCGTTAGCGACTGCATTACCGTCCAGCCATACTTCTTTTGCAGGAGACGTCCCACCTTCCAACTTGAACAAAACAGGCACCTCAGCGGGAGACCATATCTTGATGGAGAACTGGTTAAATACGGATAAATCCCAGGAACCGCCGCTTTCAAAACCAAGGGCAGACCACTCGTCCAGAGGGTCAATATATGCACCAACGCCCAAGCTGGAATTACCAGCCGACACATCCGGATTATCCACGGCAGAAATGAGATCTGCGCCAGCTCCGTAACTCACGTTCCTTTGGCACTCAAAATCGTCCAATATGTTGGGAATGGGCGTAACGCCCTCGCATGGGTCAACGGTACTGTTACTTTGTGTAAGGTTATCAAAGAAGAACATTGTCCCACCATTATCAACACCCCCATCAAAAATCAAACTCACACTCTCAAAGTCCGTAATACTGCTGAATTCTGAAAAATTAAAAGCCAAATCGACCCATTCTTCAGTTGCCGGGAGGTCTCTGGATACTTCCTTATTTCCCTCCAAAGGGCTAAACAATTTCATAATAACACTTGAAGAACCGGCAGGCGCCCACACCTGTAAATTTAGTTGCGGCTCGACTGACAAGTCAAGCCCCGCGGGCAAAATAGCCGTCAAAGTACTCCATACAGAGTTTCCCTTGGTGTATTTACCGACGAATCCACTTTGATTAACTCCTGTGGGATCGGGATTTTCGACGACTCCATCGAAGGTGCCATTATTATCCGTATCTCCACCAAAAGGCATCCACCCCATACTTGGTCCATTTTCGAAATCCTCCAAGGCACTTGCAGGAGGTGGTTCTTCCAGTGACATATCATCAATGAAGTAAACATCACCGGCTTCTCCGTCTTGTCCTCCGTTAAAGAAAATCGAAATTTTCTGATGGTTAGCCGCTGCCTGGCTGCTAAAATCAATGGCATATTCCACCCAGGTGTTCGTCTCGGTAATATCCTGCCATTGTTCGTATGGAGCAGATACGCCTCCCTCCAATTTAAACAAGAACTGACATACCTTAGGTGACCAGATTTTTATTTTGAAAAGATTGCGGTTTTCCAAGGGAATTGGCTCACCAAAATCAACTACCAATGCTGCCCACGGTTCGCCTTCTAGATCATTGTACTGACCAACCATTGAGCTGGTATTAATTCCGGACGCATCCGGATTCGCAACGGGAGATAATAGATCCCATCCCCCCCCATAAGAAGCGTTTCGCTGACACTCAAAGTCATCCAAAATATTTTCGTCGGGAACCGTACCCGCACAAGGACCAGCCGGATAAGCAACGATATTATCAAACAAATAGGTGTCGCCACTAGTCTCCACTCCGGGGTCAAAGAAAATGATAATTTTTGTGATGGTCGTAAATCCAGCTGCTGCACTAAAGTCCATGACATATTCGCGCCATACGTTAGCGGTAGTGATGTTTCTGCTCACTTCCATAGCCTCTCCGTCTCCCTCCAACTTAAAGATAAACTTGGTAGCTACCGGAGCATTAATCATGATGTGAAATTCGTTATTAGTCGTCAAATCCATTGGCGCATCGAGTAGCGCTATTAACAAACTATAGGCGTGCATATCCGACTTGGTATATGACCCACATTTTGCAGAGGTATTCAGACCTGAAACATCGGGATTGTCAACGGCACCGTTGAACACTCCATCTCCAAATGGATTCCAGTTTAGTAAGGTGCCTTCAAAATCTTCATAAACAACTTGGCTATTAACGGTAGCCAATCCTAAAAAGAGTAGTAAAAAAGTAAGTAAATAATTTTTCATAATAATAGTTTTGAAAATGATAGCTATTCTCTTGCTAACTAAGTTAAAAAATGGTAACTACTTACGGGTGCCCGTTTTTAGACAGGAAATAGTCATTTTTTCGACTGTCGAAGTGAAAATTTTAGAAGTTACGCAGGGCGTAATAAGAAAATTTTCACAAAAACAGGCGGGAAAAGGGCATTTTATGGCAAAAATGGTGTACCCGTAAGTAGTTACGAAAATGAACCAAAGGGAATTATTCTACAATTAATGGTATCGCAGTTTTCCAGTCATCCGTTCGGACAAGGACGAAATAACTTCCCCGAGGTAAATTTTGGACATTAAAATCAAACTTTGTCGTGTCGGTAAATGCTTCACAATTCGTACAAATATTCTTCACCGGAATACCGGCGGTATTGCAAATGTCTATTGTAATTCTTTCGTTGCTGGTCGTTGTCATAGATAGTGTCGCCACACCGGATGCCGGATTGGGAGCGATGTTCAATGTAACATTTTCGGGTTCTATTGTATTTAGCCCTACTGTTGTAGTGTCAGGTTCGAACCCCAAGGCATCCAGAGCGGAGGTTATTTCGGGATTACTCATAAAGTTGTTCCAGAGTAATCCGGAACGATAGTTTTCAATCATGCAAATAATTGGTCCCTGGTCAATCGCCAGATAAGAGGATGAAAACCAGTCTTCATCGAGATTAAACGCGTCATAAAAGCCATATTCCCCCCATAAACGCGCCCCTAAATCCCGATAAAAATGCTTTAAAGCCCGAATGGATAACTGGGGGGTATAAGGTATTGAAGATAAAGCAGCAGTAGGAGTTATCGTCCCATTATCCTTGTCGACAGTCGCCTCATGTGCCAGATATCCAAAGGGATCATCACTCGCCGTGAGCCCCCAACAATCATCTGAATACCCCGTATGGTTTTCAGGATTATTGATGCAATAAGCACGGTTAACCAGCGTATGAAAGTAATTTCGGTTAAAATAATTGGCGTAAACATCCTTGATGCCCCTTGGGTCGAAGCCCAAATAAGAATAATGGGCAAAAAATAATGGCCCGCCAAAATTGGGACCCACAGCAAGAGGATAACCATAAAAAGTACCATTATTGGTATAATTGCCTCCCGCCCATCCGTTGTGATATAGGCTCGATGGGACAAATAATGTAGGAGAAGCCACCGCGAGGAGATAAACAATGTGGGCTTCATTGAATCCCCGCAACGCAAAATTGATTTGCCAGCCATAATTGGGAGACCAATGCCAGTACAATACCTCCTGAGTTTGTTTGCGATACCAACGCCAGTCAACTGCTTCCCACAATTGCGTTATTTTATCTCTGAGAAGGGTTTCCTCTTCGGCATTACCGTCAAAAAAAGCCCTTGCCGTCAATAATCCCTGTATCATAAAGGCTGTCTCTACCAAATCACCTCCGTCATCATATTGGCTAAATGGAATTGCCGCTCCGGTAGCTCCATTCATCCAATGTGACCATACACCGTGAAAGCGGTCTGCTGTCGTCAAAAAATCACATATTTTCTCAACGCGTTGCAGCCCTTCCTCTCGGGAGATAAATCCACGCTCGATTCCGACCAAAATTGCCATCACGCCAAACCCCGAGCCACCGGTCGTCACAATACTCGAAGTGTTGCGCTCTCTTGCCATCCCGCTTACAGGATGAGCAAAATCCCAAAAATACCTGAAAGTGTATTGCTGCACCATCGTTAGCAACTCCTCATCAGTCATCTCATAAATTGCAGCCGCAGCAGGTTCGGAAAAATTACTTTCTTCACCCAAATTATCGACACTGGTGAGCGCATATTCCCATTGAGTATCTTCTCTACCCGTAAAATCAATATAAGAAGTGGCATATTTCCCGACGTAGCCTAAATACGTCATATCTCCATTAGGCAACTGACGTCGATATAGTCTATATCCGGCTATGGTAGGGTCAGAACCGGGATTCCAAACTACCTCAACATGGCTATCGTAACCTTCTGCCACTACGCCATTAGGTGGATTAGGCTGTGCGAAAGCCAGCAATGAAGAAAAAACCAAATAAATTACAGAAAAAAATCTACGCATCACAAATGATTGGTTATTAGTGATTAATACAAAACATCTCTTACACTTTCCTCCGGTAAAATTACTTTAGAACGAAGGATTTTGCAACATTTTCACCTCACCATGACTACGCCAAAGTAGATTTTTAATACTTCATCATAAAGTCGATTAGGTTAATTTCCGGGGGAAGGCCGAGTTTCTTCCGTAATCTATACCGCTTATTCTCTACGCCACGGAGGGAAATATTCAATAATGGAGCAATTTCCTTGGAGCTAAGGTTCATTTTGAGATAGGCTGCCAATTGCAAATCTCCGGGCGTTAGAGTGGGATATTCGGCTTTTAGCTTTTTAAAAAAATGCTCGTGAACTTGATTGAAGTTGGTTTCGAAAATCTCCCAATCCTTTTCGGAAGTGATGTGGACATTAATCAAATGCAACATCTTTTGAAAATCCTTACCGTAAATATGCGTATCCCCTCTTTTTCTGATTTTGAGCAACTCCTCCTTAATTTTCAATAAGATTTCGTTTTTATAGATAAGTCCCATCGTTGAGTTGGCCAGTTCCTTAGATTTATTAATAAGTTCCAAACTGAGTTTCTCATTTTTCGATTTTATTTCCTGCTCACGAAGGATACGTTCCTGTTTTGCAGCCAAGGTTTTTCTAACTTTTTTTAACCGGTTGAGGTGCATTCGATAAAATAACCAAACAACTCCCCAAAAAACCAATAAATAGACCCCCATCATCCAGGGTTGCTTATACCACTTTTCACGAATGCTAAAAGCAAAAGCATCCATCAAGCTTTCGTCTTCATCCGACCGCAATTTGAAAACATAATCCCCCGCGGGGAGATTGGTAAATTCCTTAAACAATTGCCCCTTGGTGGCATACCAAATGGAATCATATCCCGTCAGTTGATAGCTAAGTTGTGGCTGATGGTCAAAAACAGGCTGAAAATAATGGAAGCGAAAGCTTCTGCTTTCGGGAGGGAACTCCATACCGGGAGGGAAAGAATCCGGAAATAGTTCTCTTTCCTCGTGATTCAAAACAGCTATCCGGTTAATTACCGGTAAGGGAAGTTTACCCCCTTTCTGCGATATAGTATCGTTGTAAACAGCAAAACCATTGTCGAGGCAAAACAGGTAATTATTGGAATCTATCTCAACAACTTTTTCATAGTTGTGGACAAGCGAAAGATGCAATTCTCTTTTAGTACCCGAATCAAAAAATGTTACATGATCCTTGTATATCTTTATAAATTTATTTGGTGCAAATTGCCGTACCTTGACACCATTTTCATCAAAAGGAAACTGATTATACGGCTTGAATTGTGCGCTACTTTTTTCAAAAAAATAATACCTCCCGGCAGACATAAAAAATAATTGCCCGTTGAAGGACATAATGTCAATATTGTAATCATCCGGCAAACCGTCCTGGGCAGAAAAGGTCATCACTTCTGTGAAAGATTGTAAATCAGGTGATAATCGTATTCGGTACAACCCCTTGGTTGGGTTTGCTGCCCATAAATATCCCTCATTGTCGAAAAATAAAGTCTTTACCGGTTTTATAAAACCATTTATTCGATGAGAAAATGCCCACTTCCCATTCTGATCTTTTGCAAATATTACAAAGCCCGTGTAAGTTCCCTGTATGAGTGTATCCGGGCTATCCGGATATTGAATTATAGAAAAGCCACCATTTATTTTGGAGATTTTTTCAATCGCCCCATTTACCAAAAAACTACCCTCGTTGTGACCACATAATAGTTGCCCGTCGAAGACCTCCAAATCCCAAACCTGCCCCTGGCTCCCGTCGATAATCTCAAAGTCCTGCACACCACCAAAATCATCAAGTACCTGCCAGGGTTTGGCGAACAATCCCTGATTTGTCCCCAAGTACAGGTTGCCTTCATATTTACAAGCGGTGTAAACGGTTCCCTCCACACCATCCTTGTCAATAAAAAATTTCAACGGTGCATTCAGTGTTATCAAATCAATTCCCTTATCCATTCCAACCCATAAATTGTGGCTATTGTCCTCACATAGAGCCAATACGGTATTATTCTGAAGTGCAACCTTTTGATTAATGTGAATGGCAACCCTCCCCTTTGCATCCAGCACATAAAGACCATTCAGAATAGTACCAAAGGCAAACTGTCCGTTAGCTAGGCGGATACCTTTATTCATTTGAAATTCCTTAAAATCCTTTTGTGCTTCATTTTGCCATGGATAAAACCTTCCCGAATCCCACAAATAAAGCCCGTCATTAGCAGTTGCGACTAAAAAAGATGTTTTGGAGAAAGGCAAAATACTAATCACCTTTTTATCGGCAAGAATCCGGGTTGAGGGTAATAATTCAAAATTGCCCGAAGGTGTAAAACGATAGACTCCATTGCCAATCACCTGCAATAGCAATGCGCCATTAACTTCAAAGGCAAACATTATATTTCCGGGAGGTTCCAGTAAGCGAACCCCATGATAGTCGTAAATCAGGATGGAGGAAAAAGATTGGAAAATAATTGCGTCTTTGTATTGAAGAATATTCCAAAACTCCTCCTTCTCTGCCACAGACCGAATCGACTCGCTCAATAGTGAGTGATATATTAATCGCCCCTGTTTATTTATTTTCCAATAACCCAATTCTCCAAATGCACCGGTAAAAATATTCCCAAGAGAATCGCAGGCAACCGAGCGAACGGGCTGCTGATGTGGCATTTGGAAAAGTTCCCATTTCAGCCCGTCATATTGCAATAAACCCTCCGTATTTCCGAAATACATTTTACCATCAGAAGATTGAGCAATCATCCAATTTTGGCTATGTGCTCCATATTGCTCCTTGTCAAAATGAACAACGCGAGGCGTCAATTGAGCAAAAATACAACCCGTGGGGAGCATAAAGAATCCGATGACTAAAAATAAAAATTTCAAATCGCATAGTTTTATTATCATCTCCCCCCAAGCACCTCCAAAGCCGCATCAATATGTGCGCGAGCATTGAAAGCGGCATGAAAAATAGACACGAGTATGCCTTCCTTATCAAAAACATAGGTATATCTGCCAGGGAGCAATCCAAAGACATCTTTGGGCACCTGAAACATCCTGCGAATGGATTTGTCAGCATCACTCACCAATAGGAACGGAAGCCGGTGTCGAGTTGAAAAACGTCTGTGACTATCCTCGCTATCAGCACTAACACCAATCACCTCACAATCATGCTGCTGAAAAGTTTCGTACTCATCCCGAAAAGAACAAGCTTGTTGAGTGCAGACCTTCGTCTCATCTTTGGGGTAAAAATAGATAACAAGATTTGACTTCCCAACGAAAGAGCGGCTGGAAATTTCATCTCCCTTTTTATTACGCAAATAAAATTCCGGTAATTGGTCACCAATATTCATGTACCTTGATTTTAATCCCCCAAAATAGGCAATTTATCGCCCGTTTTTAAACATTAACAACTATTTAACACCTTTTTTTTGCCAAAAATACAAAATTTAACATTTAGAAGAAAAGTCGCATCATTAATTTTGATTCAAAATTTAATATCGTAAATAATCTAATTTGTATCAAAAAACAAAACTTTACACTCAATTGACAATAATTAAAAAATATTAATTCGGATAAAAAACATTCAATTGTGGATAACATTTTCCGTTTTTCATTGACAAGTTAGGACTTTGACCATACCTTTGTGCCCGTTTTGAGAGGTTAGCAACAATAATGTATGTAAAATCGTTTATTATTGTAGTGAAACCCAATTAAAATTTTGCACATCCCCATTTTTGTGCATATTTTAACG
>JALVDO010000467.1 GCA_027008975.1 Saprospiraceae bacterium
AAATAAAACTAAAAATCACGCAATTTACCTGTGTTAATCATCCAAATGCTCTATCTTTTCATCGTAATTTTATTTAAAAAACAAAAACCATTGTCAATGACACGTAAAATCTTACTCCCCATTCTAATACTACTCGCTTTATCCTCCCATTCCTCCAACGCTCAAGTCAGCATCACCGATTGGGGTCGTGACAAGACCAAGACCGAGGGCTTTTTTAATTTCTATACAGATAAGAAACGGGATAATTTGTGGTTGGAAATCCAGCACCCGGGACAGGAATTCCTCTATGTGAATGCCCTTACCAATGGTGTCGGCTCCAATGACATCGGACTGGATAGAAACCAATTAGGACAAACCAGAGTAGTCGTTTTCAAAAGGGAGGGCTCGAAGATATTTCTCGTGCAACCCAACCTCCGCTACCGCGCTATCACGGATAATAAACGGGAAGAGCAAGCGGTAAAAGAAGCCTTTGCCGTCTCAATTTTATACGGCTTCCCCATTGTAGCGGAAGAAAACGGAAGAGTCATTATCGATCTGACTCCCTTCCTGCTACGCGATGCCCACGGCGTAATACAATCACTCGCCAATAAAAACCAAGGCAATTATCAATTAGACAAAAGTCGGTCGGCACTCTTTTTAAAGCGGACAAAATCCTTCCCTAAAAACACAGAACTTGAAGCCGTGCTTACCTTCACGGGACAACCTACGGGCGAGTGGATTAAATCCGTCGTTCCCTCGCCAGATGCGGTAACGGTACATCAGCACCATTCCTTCGTCGAGCTGCCCGATGATGATTACCGACCAAGGCATTTTGAGCCGGCCTGCGGCATGTATGCGTTAAGCTACAAGGATTACGCCCAACCCATTGACCAACCACTTGACCAGCGCTTTGTTATCCGCCATAGATTAAAGAAAAAGCAACCAAAGGCAACGGTGAGTGAAGCCGTTGAGCCAATCGTCTATTATCTCGACCCCGGCATCCCGGAACCAATCCGTTCCGCTCTAATGGAAGGCGCTTCCTGGTGGAATCAGGCATTTGAAGCTGCCGGATACAAGGATGCCTTTCAAGTCAAACTACTACCGCCGGAAGCCGACCCGATGGATGTACGCTACAACGTCATCAACTGGACACACCGCTCCACACGTGGATGGTCATACGGCAGCTCGGTGGTGGATCCCCGTACCGGGGAGATTATTAAAGGCCATGTGCTATTGGGTTCACTCCGTGTCCGGCAGGATTTTCTTATAGCTCAAGGGCTAATAGATGCCTACCCCGATGGCAAAACACCTGACCCTAGAATGGAACAAATGGCACTCGCCAGACTGCGCCAACTCGCTGCTCATGAGGTCGGTCATACGCTTGGTATGCAACATAATTTTGCGGCAAGTAGCAATCACAACAGTTCTGTTATGGACTATCCACACCCATATGTTGTACTAACAGAGAATGGTATCGACCTCTCCAAGGCTTACGATACCGGCATAGGAGAATGGGACAAACGAACGGTATTATATGGTTATCAGGATTATACTAGCGCCGAGGAAGAAGCCAAGGGACTACAACAAATTCTGGCGGACAATATTGCCCTGAAACTGCGATATATTCAGGATAGAGATGCACGCCCTGAAAGTGGCGCACACGCGTTTGCTCACCTTTGGGACAATGGCGACGATCCCGTAGCGGAGTTGAATAGAATTATTGAGTTGCGGAGTTATGCGCTGGAGCATTTTTCCGAGCATAATATTCCGGTTGGGGCACCCCTCTCTACTTTAGAAGATGTTCTTGTTCCCGTCTATTTGATGCATCGATACCAAGTCGAAGCTGTGAGTAAATTAATCGGGGGATATGACTATTTTTATTCTAAGAGAGGAAAGGAACAGCCCGGCATCAGGCGTGTCCCCCATAACTGGCAAAAAAAAGCCATAGAGTCGCTATTACAAACCTTACAACCGGATTTTCTTATGGTACCCTATAATATTCAAAAACTAATTCCACCAACGCCTCCGGGATATTATAAATCGAGGGAAGAATTTACCGGCCATACAGGACTCGTTTTCGATCCAATGGCTGCTGCCGAAAGTAGCGCCACGCACACGTTAAACCTTCTACTCAATCCGGAAAGATTAGAGCGATACCGACAGCAAAATTTGATGTATAGTGATGCCCTATTTGATTTTTTGGATGATATTTACGTGCAAATACAACCGACGAGACGACAAAAGCTCCCCGGCAAAATTTATTCTGCAATGGTGGAAAAGAGGTTTTTCAACAGGATGCTTGAATTACTCGCCAGCGATAGGACAACGCCTGCCGTCAAAGGAAGCATTATGAGGTTTATCAATATCTATTACAATAAGGGCGTCACTTTACTAAATTCCAACGGTTCTACTTTACTCCCCTACGGAGAGCAGTTTAACTATTTCAGACTACAGTTTGAGAAATTCAGGGAATCACCTGATTCCTTCAAATTGGATGAGGCCCCTCCACTGCCTGCGGGGTCACCCATTGGATGCGGTTTATAAAGGATATTCACCCGATTTTTTGATAAAATCGTCGATAAATTGGGAATAAATGAGGCTTTTACCGTAATTTGTGGGCAAAATACCTACACTCGAAAAAAGACAACACCTTAATGCAAAAAAAATTAGGAGAATTATTTGGTTCCAACCATGGATTGGACGATAAAAGTGTACAATTCCTCACCGGAGCATTGGAGCGTGCCAACCTACCGGGATTTGACTATCTGGAGTTTAAATTATCCCTCGCGGCGATGAATAAACTCGGCGTCGATGAAGAGACTGCTTTTAAG
>JALVDO010000468.1 GCA_027008975.1 Saprospiraceae bacterium
ACTCAAATCCTAACAACCACAAACCGGGATAAAAACCACCTATCCTGCATCAGAAAATACAGTCCCGGATGAAGTCGGGATACATCTATTGTGGCGACACGCGCGTCGGTCGTTTGATACTCTATTTGCGTAGTACCAAATACATCGACAATGCTAAGCCGGCGACTTTTGGCGAAGTCGCCCTCAATCTTCAATACGGTCGTGACGGGATTGGGATAAATCGAAATATTCCTTGCATCACCTGTCTCATTGTTCTCTAACACCAAAGCACAATAATCTTCGTCGGCGTTGATTTCGATATAGCCCTGAGAAGTCAGGTCGCGTCCGTCAAAAGCCGAATAATCCGCAGGATAGCGTTGCAACAGGAAGGTGACATTATCACTAGTTGACAGCACCGTTCCCTGTTCTACAGGCTGTCCGTCAGAGAACGGGGTTTTGTATTCCCATACAATTTGGTTATCAGGAGTCATCTCAAAAATATATCCGGGTCGAGCTACACAAATCAATACATTTCCATTGGGTAGTAACTGAATACCTGACATAATACCGGAGAGCATCATCTCAGGCTGTGGATGGATGAAAACCTCATCAAAGTCCTCCGGTACAGACCAGTCATACGTTTGCATGAGGGTATCAAAATCGACGGATAGAATACCTGCGTTAGAGTAATGCTCATCAACGCGATTATTAAACAAAGCAATACGTCCATAATAGGGAAAATCCTCCTCTACAAAGTCATCAACCCAATGGACATCATGCTGAAAAAACAGCTTTTGATCGAAGGCGTCACCATGCCTGTAAGTCGCAGGATTACCCCAGCGGAAGAGCAAATCTCCTCCCCTCCCCGAGCGTCCTCCTTCGTGTCCGGCTGCCTCTGCGGTAGTCGTACTATGGTCAATAATCCAAAATTCATTGAATCTGGGCACACTGATGAGTATCTGATCGAGCCCCTCATTGTAATCAATGGAATTGACGTGAGTCCAGTCAGCTCTACCCTCATTGGTATCCCAATTCAGATCGATTAATTCGGGGTGCTCGCCAACAACGCCATAATTCAACTTGTTGGCATCGTAATCCTGTATGACGTGATCCATGATATGCCACTCCCATACGACACTGTCCAATGCGGGATTAACTTCAAGGATGTAATCCGGCCAAAGCCGTCCCTGTGTCAATTTAGATGAGTCGCGCCCTACCGCCAATGCTTCCTCCTGAGAATAATATTCCCATGAAATCATGAGAATATTGCCATTGGGCATAGGAGTAATATCGTGGTGCAGCCGGGCAGTAGAGTCGTTTTGTTCAAACTGCCAAAGTAGTTCGTTATCCCAAGAGCGTATCTCGACATACGCCCCCTGCCCACCTCCTTGAATACCGGCTCCGGTAACATTTTTTCGAAGTTTGGTTTTGACAAGGGTTCCATCAGGTCTCAGATAGGCGACTTTACCGGGAATAAACTCCTCCTCGTCCTCCCAACGGTGAACGATTTGTCCGCAGTTATCCAATAGATAAACTGTCGGCTGCCGTTCGGGATAGAGCAGGTTATAGCCATCGAAGGAACGCCAGGGAGTATAACTAATCAGACCGACTGTATGGTTCTCCTGAGCCAATACGACCTGTACTCCCAATAAAAGAAACAGAAAAACGAAAACACTTTGCTTGTAAAGCATATTTATTAAGGCTAAAAACAAAAATTACAGAAAAAAACCGCACCGAACTTACTGTCCGGTACGGTTTTTTTATTCTAAAAGTCTAATAAAAGACGATTTCTCCAGATTTACTTAGGAGTCAATACAACTGTAGCTGTATCGTCATAGCCGTTTGTCCAGGTATAAGTGATAACACCTGTTTCCTGATCGACACTTCCCGAGATGGTAACATCGGTACCAAAAGGCTCACCAAAGGAGGCGGAGATATTACCACAGGCATCTGTTATTGTCGCTGTCATATCGAAATCAGATGTAATTCCATAAATCTCATACCAAGTAAAATACATTCTTGCAGACCAATCTGAAATAGTGTATTCACCCGCTCCGGTTTCTGTCAATGTAACATCATAATCGACCGTAGTCTCATCGGGACAACAGCTATCTGTCGATTGTCCTACTGAATGAGCAGAGTACTCCCCTGCCAAGTCTGAAGGACAGATGATATTCTGACGAATGGTAAACAATCCACTAAAAGGTGCAGAGTTGATGATGTTACCTCCTGTATTGTCAGCAGAGAACTTAGCTCCATTAGCTTTGGTAATGGTTGCTGAAAAGATGAAGTAATTTCCACCTTCAATATCATTCTCCGTCAGTCCTAAAGCGTCCAGAGTCTCTGCAAAGCCGAAGGTGATTTTCTTCTCCGGTAGCCCGTTGCTATTAGTAGAGAAGTCAGATGCTGTAAAAGATTTAAAAGGCATAGGTCCTACCTCGTTACCACCGGCAACATATTTGACCGTCCAATCATAGTTGGTAATGTTTTTTCCCTGATTCTCATCGTATAGTTCTACTGTAAAGTCGATGGCAGAATTTGCTATATCGAAGAAATCAAAAGCACCATTTACGCCGTCGGTTTTACGAGCGTAAGCACCCTTTTCCATATCATCAAACTCCGGAAAAGGATTATCTACGGTCCGGGCACAAGAAGCCATAAAAATGACGAGTAACCCATATACTAAAAACTTAATATTTTTCATATAAAGATTTTTTTTTTTAAAATTTACTATTTAATAAAGCCTGCGGGATTCTTATCCCAAAATACCTGCTGCGTAATATCTTTTTGAGAAGCATTTGCATTTAGGTTAACATACTTACTAGGATA
>JALVDO010000469.1 GCA_027008975.1 Saprospiraceae bacterium
CTGTATCTATTATACAGCATTCAGTAACTATTGACAATAGTTGATATCAATTATATTGATTGAGCTTTTGGATTAGACAAAAAGTTTCTCAGAGGTCTCTTATGAATATGTTTACAGTCCAATTATTAGAATATGTATTGCAAGCCGTTTTTTAAAGTTTTTTAGAAAACTAAAGACTCTTAAGGGATAACAAGGCTATTTTTTATGAGAGTCTGCATGTTAGCTTATACTTTCTACGAGAGTGATAGTAGAGTTATATATTATGCAGAAGAATTGGCCAAACGTGGTGATCACGTAGACGTTATAGCTCTAAGAAAAGACGGGCAAATGGCTTATGAAGTTTTATCGGGAGTACATGTTTACCGAATTCAAAAAAGAAAGACAAATGAAAAAAGTTCATTATCTTATCTTTTTAAGATTTTAATTTTTTTGCTCAAATCATGCTATTTTGTCGCGAAAAAACATGTAATAAAACCTTATGATCTCATACATGTGCACTCAGTCCCGGATTTTGAAGTATTCGCAGCCATTATACCAAAATTTAGTGGAGCAAAAATTATATTGGATATTCATGACATTGTTCCAGAGTTTTATGCAGTCAAGTTTAATAAAACCGAAGATTCTATCTTATTTAAATCCTTAGTAGTTGCTGAAAGGCTGTCCATAGCTTTTTCAGATCACGTTATAATAGCGAATGATATCTGGAAGGAAAAGCTTCTCAATCGTTCTGTACAGACTAAAAAATGTACAGCTATTCTAAATTATCCTTCAAAAATATGGACCAAAAATCTTAAAAAGGTCCGTGATGATGGCAAGTTTATCATCATTTATCCTGGCTCCTTGAATTGGCATCAAGGTTTGGACATTGCCATAAATGCGTTAGCTTTGATTAGGGATAAGGCTCCTGAAATAGAGTTTCATATCTATGGTGACGGTCCTGAAAAAAAAGAATTAATCAAACAGGTGGAGAGGCTTAAGTTGCAGGAAAGGGTTATTTTTCAGGATGAAGTGCCTATTTCATTTGTCCCGGAAATTATGGCAAATGCGGATTTAGGAATTATTCCCAAGAGAAATGATAAATTCGGCGGTGAGGCTTTTAGTACAAAATCCTTGGAGTTTATGTCTGTTGGAGTGCCGATAATAGTTGCCCGTACAAAGATCGATAGCTACTACTTTAATGATAATATAGTAAAATTTTTTGAGCCTGGAAATGAAAAAGATTTGGCAGATGCAATGTTTGAGATGATTAAGAATAAAAAGTTACGAGAGCAGTTGGCGAAAAATGCCTCTGAATTTGTAAAAAAATATAGCTGGGAGGCTAATAAACATATTTATCTCAACCTTGTGGATTCCCTTGTTGGAAAGGAGGGCAGGACTAAAGATATTGTCCTGTAAAAACATGGTTGATCCGAAGAGTTACTTCGGATCCTCGAAGTGAAATGAGGGAATATCACAATGTAGTACCACTAGGTGATGGTTATTTCCTTAAGTTTATAGGAAGGTTGGAATGAAATCTAAAGTTTACTGGAATAGTAATGAAAGTATCACAAGCTGGTAATCGTTATGTTTTGCTAACGCCGACTAGGAATGAAGAAAAATACATTCCTGAAACAATTGCTGCTGTAGTGCATCAAGAAATAAAACCTATTCAGTGGATCATCATAGATGACGCTTCTACAGATCGGACACCTGAAATTATCGCAGAAGCTGCACAAAAATATACTTGGATCAAGATTGTTTCACGCCAAGGATGTCATAGACACAACTTTTCATCTGTTGTTGAAAACTATGAACTCGGAATTAAAAAACTAAAAACTGATGACTATGATTTCATTGGATTGCTTGATTCCGATGTCAGATTTGCTCCGGATTATTTTTCACAATTAATGAAGCGTTTGCAGATGAATGCGGAATTTGGTCTTGTTGGGGGTCTCGTTATAGATAAGGGTAGAAATCCACGACTTCCACTAAATTTGCAAGATATTCCTGGCGCAACCCAATTTTATCGAAGAGAATGTTTTCAGGCATTGGGTCGGATCATTCCAGTCCCAGAGGGGGGATGGGACACACTCACGTGCTTTCAAGCTAGAATGGCGGGTTATAAGACGAAACTATTTCCGGACCTAAAAGTAGAACATCTAAAACCTCGAAATGCCTCTCAAGGATTATTGTTCAAAAGATATTTTCAATTTGGCATGAGGGATTACGCAGTAGGTTATCATCCTGTTTTTGAATTCATTAAGTGCTTGGTGCGGTTGACGGAATACCCATTCATTATAGGGGCACTCTGCAGGTGGTCAGGTTATTGTTTCTACTTATTGAAGCGGAAAAAAAGAATTATTCCATCTGATCTTCTTGAATTTATTAGGAAAGAACAACTCCATAGGATAAAGCTTTCACAGTTGGGATCACATATTTAATCTTTAAATCTCAGCTACACTACATACTCCCAATGAAATATCCACTGCTTTCAATCCTGATAATAAACTGGAATTCCAAAGAATATGTCAAAAAATGCCTCGAGTCCGTTTTTCAATATTGCTCTGATTTCGATCCGCATATAGTAGTTGTTGACTCAGGCTCATTTGACGGTTGTGAAGAAATGATCGCTACAGAATTCCCTGGAGTAGAATTTGTGCAGAGCAAAAAAAATCTCGGCTTTGGAAAAGCGAATAATCTAGGATTCAAAAGGGTTTGCAGTGAATATCTCCTTCTCCTAAATCCAGATACTGAGTTGAGGCAAAATACAGTTAACAGGATGCTGAATGTTTTTGAACGGTTCTCAGATGTTGGGATAGTAGGTC
>JALVDO010000470.1 GCA_027008975.1 Saprospiraceae bacterium
CCGGTGATGCGAAAGCGCGGAAGCGTCTTCAACGCAATCTCATTGCCTTGTCTAACCAAAAAAAACACCACCCAAAGTTAGATGTTTTTTTGATAAAAGCACTAAACTTCGATAATAAAAAAGTGAATTGCTTTGCAGAAGTTTTTTTGGTTGAGCATTATTTAAAGGGTTTCTTGTTCTCATCAAAAAAAAATATAACAGATACCGAGTTGAGGCATGATGTATTTACGGATGCCGTCTTGCAGTTGTTTAAGAAGCTGCAAAACAAAACGTCAAAGCCCTTCAGAGGAGAGGCTTCTATCAAAACGCTTTTTTACAAAATATGGCAAGATAAATACAGGGATAAAATACGACATATCAATACTAAAAAAAATCAAATTGCCAAAGTCACTCCTTTAGAATTTGAAGACTACCTTTCACAATTGAATGTAGAGACAAGAGAGTTAATAACCAAAGCATTATTGGAGATAAAGTGCACGGAGAGTAATAGCATTGTGAAATGGGTTAAAAAAACCTTTCCGACTTGTTTTAAAATTTTATTCCTTCATAATGGTTTGGGTTATACCTACGGGGAGGTAGCAGTAGAGCTGAATTCGACCAAAGGTAGCATTAAGGAGAGGGCGCGAAAATGCCGAAATAAAATCAATGAAACTTATTTTAACAAATTTAGAAAAAAAGCATCATGAAGAAAGAAGACGATAATAAAAAGGAGGATTTGCTGGATTCTTTTCTGAGTAAAAGCATGAAAGAGGAGGATAAAACAGCGTTTGAATCTTTGTTGAAGGAGGATGAGGAATTTGCAAAACATGTCGCATTTTCTATGGCATTAGACGCCCAAATAAAAAAGCAGGCTATTACCGACAGACTTAAAACAATGGAACATAAGCGAAAAACCGGGCGGCAGCTTTTGGCAGTCGTCGTAAGTGTTCTTTTGCTGCTGGCCGCTGTATTTGCTTATCGGTACTTTTCCGGCAAGCGGCAACTTATCACTCCGGAAGAAAGCAATAAAGCCATCGCCGCCGTGCGAGAAAGAGATAGCGATTATTTTGAACTGCTCGGAGGACAAACCGATTGGCGATATGAAATGAGCCAAAATCATTATTCAAAAGCACTGGATATGCTTAAAAATGACCTTGCTCCTAAGAATGACTGCGAAGATATTGATGAGCGGTATTTTGCGGGCATACTCTATCTCTATTTGGAGCGAGATTATGCCAATGCCGTCACCCAATTACAATGCGCCCTGCACGATAATAGAAATCAGCCCTTTCGCAATGATGTACCAAGACATCTTGTAGTTGCCCTTATTGGAGAGGGCGACTATTCTCAAGCTAAGAAGGTCTATCAAAACTACGGACTAAAAGCGACCGATTTCCCTAAAAGCATTCGTCCATTGTTAGATAAATAAACGCGATTCTCACTTTCCCGACAAAACCCTTCTCGTATCCCCAATGCAGATAATATTCGCCCATTTCCACGGGTGGGCATCGGGATGTTCCCGGATGTAGCTGCTTTTTGCGTTTTGCAGCGCAATGTGCTTTTCTTGTTTTTTATCCAAAATATTCACATAATAATCCTCGATAATAGATGCTGTGACAGCTTCTGAAGCGCTCACCATCATCGCTAATACGGAGGAGCATCCTGCCATCGCAAAAGCCCTCGCAAAACTCTTTATGCCCTCCCCTTTGATATTGCTTCCCGATGCCGAATTACAATTGGCTAAAACGATATTTTCTGCATTGAGAGAAAGTCCGTAAATATCTTTGGGGGTAACCAAACTCGGCTGCCCGTCGGAAGCAAAAAATTGCAAATAATTTTGGTCATCCATACAAGCGTGCAGGCTGAGCTGTAGGATTTTGAAATCAGAAGCATTTTGTAAAAAATCTTCTGCGGTTGCACGATGAAAGGGTGGTGGATTATCGAGCTGTTTTGGCAGAACGAGATCCGTAAAAACAGCTATTGTCATGGTGTCGATTTTGTCGATGGGGCTACTGGAGCATGGATATGCTTCAGCTCTTGCATTACGGGATGGATTGGCGATAAAAGCACCATAAATATTAAGTTGTTGTTTCTGCCTCCTCAGAGTTTCCAATTCCTTTATCTTGGTAAGTCCTGCTAGTGAATAATAGTAAGTGATGGCATATTTTTTGAATAAATAAG
>JALVDO010000471.1 GCA_027008975.1 Saprospiraceae bacterium
ATATCGACCAGAATGTCTCCCGTCCTACGATACGTACCCGCAATGGGATTTACCCGCGCTACTCCGTCTTGTATCTGCATTTGCGTCTCGGGAGATGAACCAAAAATGTGATAATCACCAAAATCAAAATAATACAAATAGGGTGAAGGATTGACGGAGCGAAGAATGCGATAGACGTTGAAGTCATCCCCATGATAACGATGACGGTACTGGCGCGAAAAAACTATTTGAAAGACATCTCCAATCTGGCAATGGTGCTTACCAACTCTGACCAACTCCTTAAACTCCTCATCCGTAATATTCGACGATTCTTCTCCTTCCAATTGGAAGCCAAACTGTGGCATTTTACCGGACTTAATACGCAGTAGCAGTTCATCCATCCGGGACTCCTCCCCTTCCGGAATATTCTCTACTATCGTTATTTTATCTTTGAAATGGTCAAAAGCGATGATGAAGCGGTAAAAGGAATACCGCATATCCGGCAATAGCATTTTCCGTTTATCATTATCAAAAACCAAGCTATCAAAGTATTGGACACTATCAAAATTGGTGTGCCCAAATAGACCATTAACACCCGAAAAAGGCTGCTCATAAGTAACCGAAATCTGCTCCACAAACCCACGAAGCGCTTTTGCGACCGTATAATCGGGGGTAACCATCCGGCTCTCGGTAGGTATATATTTACCAAAAGTCGTCACTTCTCCTCGCCTCACTTCAAAGGTAAAAAGTGCATCCAACCCGATAAAGGAATGACAATCCTCCGCGCTTTGAAAATTATTACTCTCCAACAAAACCGGGTCGGAATAAGCATCCCGCACCTTCATATAAGTGGCCACCGGCGTAAGTGTATCCGCCAGCATCGTTGTTATTTTTGTATTTAGTTGTTGTCTTTGCATTTTAAAATCCTATTTCAAACCCAATGTTGAGTATATAATTAAAAACGACTTGCCGGATGAGTCCGACAAGCCGTTTGCTTTATATTTTTGACAAAAATGGCGGGTCACCTCATCCGTAGGATAAGTTAAGCCACCACCAATTTTTTGTCTGTAGATGCGTCATATCACTTTGTTCAGGACAAATATATGAGAAAGTTTTAGAATTTCCAATCCCTAAAAGAAAAAAACAGGGCTTTTTCATAAAAACAATTCGTCAATACTTATCTTGAGGGGAAGGGGGAAGGGGGAACGCCCAGTACGGGGGCGTATGCCCGGATTAAACGGATTGAACGGATCTTCGCGGATCTTCTGCGGGCAGCAGGGAGGTCTGTGAAAATTCGTAGCATCCGTGTATTCCCTGACCGGTAGCGTCAGGGTCATCCGTGTTCTTCTTCTATCTAAATTGCAAACATAAAGTATGAGATGATTAAGTAATTACTCTAAATCAATTATTGCAATTTAAACCGAACGGGTAGTATAAAGGAAACGGCAACATTTTTGCCATCCTGCTTACCCGGTATCCAGGTTTGTTGCTGCATCTTCTTAAACATATCCAACACTGCATTATCTATATCATCTCCCTGACTTCTGAGAATCTCGGGTTCGATTAAATGCCCTTCGTCATCTACTACAAACCCCAAAACAACCATTCCTCCCCGTCCTTCCAGCCTCGCTGTACTAGGATAGGTGATGTTTTGATAAATAAATTGGAGCATCTTATTATCGGCGCACTGCTTCTTAGAAGCGGCGCTTTCCTCCAAACCTTCACACTCCTCCGACTTAAATCGAGGCATTTCATCAACTATCTTATAGACATCTATCTGCCTCCTTACTATCTCCGTCGTCTCGGAACGGTCTTCCACATTAAATGTTATAATAGTATCCACAACTTCAATTGTTCTATCTATCACAGCTTTTGTTTCAGCCTTTTTGTCCAGTAATTTTGCCGTTTCATCAGGTGTTACGAGTGCATTTTTTTCCTTCTCCTCACATGAGACAAGCACTACTGCACCAAGACTAAAGACCAATAATACGATGGGTAAATACCACAATCGGTGATACTTTCCGGATTCTTTTTTTAAAATCATTGTAATTCTATTTTTGATTAATGAATGAAAATGGTTGGACATCGCCGGTTGGTATTCCTCACCGACATACAGGCCTGTTTGTCCCAATAAAAAATAGCTATATTTTTTCTTCGAGGTACTTTGCAGTACATAATCATCTGCGATGTACTCGTGCACCTCGTTGATATATCTTCGATAGAAGCGAAAAACCGGAATAACCCAGTATAGCGCTGCCAGCAATTGTATCAATATTTTATCCCGACTGTGTCCTCCCCTGATATGAGCAAATTCGTGGGCGATAACAATAGGGTCGGGCTCTTCTTTGTCATTGACAAATATCCATTTCCAAAAGGAAAAAGGACGTTCTACCTTTTCAGAATATAGCATACGTACGCCTCCCAAATTAACCGGTGTTCCGCTTCGTACCATCCGGTGAATTCCGAAAATGGTCTTTGCCCATTTCCAAAGTAAAAACAGGGCGACAATGCCATACACTATCCAAAATATCGTCCCGTAATCAATGCTCTGCTCTACAATTGATTCCATAATCGGGGCCGCCGCCGAGTTCACCTGAATGGTTACAGTATCCAGCGTTACAACCAGCGGTATTTGTGAAGCGCTTTCCGAAGGGACAAAAGGTAGTAATACACCACCTGTCAATGTCAACAACAGGTATGCCCTATTGAGGTGATGAAAGGTGAATTTTTGGAGTACCGCCCGATAAAACAACAGGGACAAACCCCAGAATACTGATGAAATAAATAAAATTTTAAGCATTGTTTTTTTTATTCCGTAT
>JALVDO010000472.1 GCA_027008975.1 Saprospiraceae bacterium
TGCTTCATTGCGGAAGTCGTCGCGCCTAAATCTTTTAGTATTTGGGCACCCTTGTCATTTCCCTCAATCAGTGCCAGTAAAATCAGCTCAATGGAAATAAATTCATCACCGAATTGTTTAAGCAACTTTTTTGCTCTGCTAAGTGCCTTATTGGCATCTGTAGATAAATATTGTTTATCTCCCCCCTCCACCTTGGGATAGGTCTCTGCAACTTCAAATAATTTCTTCTTCAAAGTGAGAAAATCTATGCCAATTTTTTGGAATAAAAACTTACTCACCTCTTCATCTGTCTCTAAAATCCCCAAAATAAGATGGGGTGTATCGACTACCTGCTGATCATTGGCTCCAGCAATCTGCTGAGCTTTCAATATAGCCTCCTGCGATTTTATGGTAAAGTTATCGTATGTCATCTCTTTATGTCTCTTTTTATTATTCGTTCTTAAATACCGAAATTTCCGGCTTTGCGATTGTTTTGTCTAATTCAATATCAATCAAATTCTTTACCAAACAGGAATAAAGGCAAGCTTGTCATCTTTTTTTTATACTTTTGTCAATTTGACAGGTTTTGTTTGATAAATCATTCAAACTTGACATGGTCGAACCACAAGTTGAAGGTATTTTCTTTGTTTTGGTGAAATGTAGCAACCGTGATATTTTTCTCAGTGATGTTCTTTTCCCAGGTAACGTGTAATGAACGGTCGGGCTTCCCTCCTTTAAAGTAGCTCCACTCTACAATATATAGCGAATCATTAAGGTAAGCATCGTACCTATCTCCGGGGGTATATCCACCCTCATTTTTATAGGTTATTGTCAATTTTTTAAGTTTTTTGCCACTAATAGGAGCGACCCCTTCTCCGTATTTGAAACTAAAGGAGTCATCATCCCATTTTAAATGGAAGGGAAACAAAAGCCAATAAGAGTCATTCACAAATTTAGCATCGTATTGCATATCGATACTATCCATATTATTCTGAAAATAGGAAAAAGTATCTTGATTGATGACAGCTGTAATTTGAGTTGTATTAGGATGCCAATCCCACTGACGTGCAATCTCTTTCCCCCCTTTTTTAACGTGAAAAGTAAATGCGACTTTGTCCAATTTTTCAAAATTGTCCACGCCGTATTTTTCAGCAAGGAGCGTTGTTATTTTCTCGCTATGAGTGGGTGTAGCCTTTTTTTCTTTACAACTGCTGATAATAGAGAACAGGGTAATTAATAATAATAATTTTTTCATAAAATTGTCCGATATCGGTTTTAGATTTCTTTAATAATTTCCAAGATAAGGGCTGTTTCAAATCCCTTATTTTGCAGGAAGGTAACAATTTTTTTGTCCCGGACAAAATCATTTTGATTTCTTACCGAGGCTTTCTTTTTTATAATCAGTGTACGAATGGTCTGCCGATAATCTTCTTCCTCTATTTCAGCTAGCCCTTTTCGGATACAGTAGTCAGATACTCCTCTTTTTTTTAGTTCCTGTTTTATCCTAATTTTGCCCCACTTTTTTATTCTGAACTTTCCCCTTGCGAAAGACTTTGCAAATCGTTCTTCGTCGAGAAAACGCTCCTGAATTAGCAACATAATAACATTCTCCAGCGTCTGTCCATACACTTTTAGGGAAAGTAACTTTGTACGTACTTCCTGATGGCACCTATCCTGATAGGCACAATATTTTTGCATCTTTTTTAATGCCTCCTCTTCACTCATGCTGGAATTGTAATCCATTTGCGACCCTTTAATAGTTATAACGCCCTAATCATAAATTTAATCCCCAAAAATAAGTATCTTTTTAGTACTTTAACGTCCAAAGTGATATGTGAACCTAATTTTTTAACAAAAAACAATTTTTATTATGACTTTGGACATGACCAAGATTACAGAAATGCTTTATGACTATGCGCCGAAAGTTGCCGGGGCTGTTTTGACACTCATTATTGGTTTTTGGATTGCCGGATGGATTACAAGGCTAGTAAGGAACATGATGGAGAAGCGAGGTGTAGATGAGAGTATCCGCCCCTTTTTAGCATCTCTGGTAAGTGTGGGGCTCAAAATACTAGTACTGTTGAGCGTTGCTCAAAAATTTGGTATTGAGACCACTTCTTTTGTTGCGATTTTCGGTGCGATGGCCTTTGCGATAGGAATGGCACTTCAGGGTAGTTTAGGACATTTTGCCAGCGGAGTTATGATTTTGATTTTTAAGCCTTTTAGAGTTGGAGACTTGGTCGAGCTAAGCGGTAAAGTTGGAGTTGTGAAAGAAATTTCAGTATTCAATACAGTTCTTTTGACACCTGACAACAAAAAAATCGTCATACCGAATGGCGTTGTTACCGGCGGAGTAATCACCAATATCTCGGGACAAGGAGATATCCGAGTAGATATGACTTACGGCATCGGTTATAGTGACGATATTGACAAAGCCCGGGCAATTATTCAGAAAGTCGCAGATAGCTGTCCCAATATCGACCGCGACAAGCCCGTTGATATTTTCATTTCTGAATTAGGTGACAGTTCTGTCAACTTTGCCGTTCGCCCTTGGTGCAAAAGCGAGCACTATTGGGATGTTTACTTTTATATGCAGGAAAACATCAAGAAAGCGTTTGATAGAGAAGGTGTCAGCATTCCATTCCCCCAAATGGATGTGCATATAGAAAAATAATTACTTTTTTGCGGCGGGCGACTCGCCCGTCGCAAAATTATTCATACCTCAATGCTTCAATGGGGTCGAGCCTTGAGGCTTTCAATGCCGGGTACATGCCCGATAATAGTCCGACAAAAGTAACCGTAAGGATAGCGACAAAAATCCAAAGCCAAGGGAATAAAAACGCGCCCCCCATGATGAGTGAAACGACATTTCCGATGATAACGCCCAACACAATACCCACCAGACCACCAAGTTGGCAGATAATAACAGCCTCCGTCAAGAACTGAATAACAATATTTCGCCTCGTCGCACCGAGTGCCTTACTCACTCCGATTTCTTTAGTTCGCTCCGTCACGGTGACAAGCATAATATTCATCAGTCCGATAGCAGCTCCCAAAAGGGTAATTAAACCTATGCCAATAGCTGCCCATCTGAAGTAAACGGTATTCTCTTTAATAATACTGATGAGCCCATCGCTTTTCTCCATTGAGAAGTCATTCTCTTCTGATGCTTTCAGTTGTCGAATATTTCTCATCACCATCGTCGCATCGCCGATGGCATTATCTATTCGGGTGGGGTCGTTCACCGCAACCAAAATACCGTAATTCCGGGTTGCCGAGCCAAAGTATTCTTTTCCCGTTTGCAACGGAATGACGATTCTTCTGTCCTGACTTTCATTCATACTAGAACCCCGCTTTTTCAACACCCCAATAACACGCAGTTTCAGGTTGCCGGCATTGATTACTTTATTGAGGGCATTTTCCGGTTTCCCTTTGAATAAGGTATTGGCAACCTCATTGCCAATAATTGTCTTATAACCGCCCTCCATCGCTTCTCTTGCCGTAAAGTTCCGACCGTATTCGAGCGTGTAACCCTTAGCGGTCAGGTAATTTTCGTCTCCTCCAAAAATCAGAAAATTGGGGTTTGTCTTTACGTCTCCATAACGTAAGGTAGCGGTACTTGAGCACCAAAGGGAAGCCGCTGTTTTGGCAGGAAAATGATAATTTTTCTTAAATGCCAACGCCTGTTTATGGGTAATGGGCGCACCTCTCTTCTTCTGGCGACCACCTCGATTGCCATGTGGTCCCTTATCACCTGATGGCTCAATAAAAAAAGTATTAGCTCCAAGAGAAGACAGATTGCTCCCAAGAGAATAGATAGCACTATCAATGGCGGTCAAAATACCCACCAGTGCCATGATACCAAAAGCAATAATCATTAACGTCAGTACCGTCCGTAAAATATTGGACCGAACGGAACGAAATGCCAATTTTATATTCTCGAGAAAATCCATTTACAAATTTTGAATAAAAGTAGGACTTTACCGCCAATTTGCTATTTTACTTAGATAAAAAACAGAGGAGAATAGACGTAGGGGAATTTACAACGGATAAATCCCTACTCTTCTGCAACTAATTGAGCCAAGAATGCGTTAAGATTTGTGAAAACAACATCATTGAGAAAACAATATGACAAAGAAAAAAAATAAGTCGACTATCCCTTTTAACAATATAACTGGGATTGTTCTAGTGGTAATTTTATTGATTGGTGTAGTTCGGTACTACAATGCAGAAACTCCAAGCCGGCTCGTCGCCCGTAATTATACCACAGAAACCGCTCCTTTAGAAAAATTAAGAGGAGTATCAGCCAAAGATGCCAATCTTGAAGCAGCGTTATCTTCCTATGAGGAAAAAGATTTTGCAACAGCTGAATCTCTATTTTCAAAGTACTTATCAAAAACGCCGACTGATTTTGACGCATACTTTCTTAAAGGGATTTCACTAATGGAAACCGGAGCATTCGACGAAGCCGTTACGGTCTTTAAGACAATAAGGATTAATTCGGTAAATCACTACGAAGATGCGACCTGGTTTCTGGCATTGACCTATCTGAAAAAGAATCAAAAAGACGATGCCAAACTGATACTAAAAGAACTGATTGCGGCCAATGGAAATAGCAAGGTGGAGGCTGCAAAAAAATTACTTTCAGAAATTTCTTAATTTTTTTGAGAAAGGGGTTGCAATTATTAATATTAAGTTATAAATTTGCACTCGCATTTAGGAAATGCCTCTTTAGCTCAGCTGGTTAGAGCGCCGGACTGTTAATCCGTAGGTCCTAGGTTCAAGTCCTAGAAGGGGCGCAAAAAGGTCGCACGATTCGTGTGACCTTTTTTTATTTCCAGTGCTCCATCGATTCCCGTATAATAAGCTCGAATGCCGTGACTCGCCGCTTCTTTCAGCCATCCTTTCACCTTCCGATTGCTATTAGAACCATCAAAAATCAGCATTTCAAAATCAAAATAAGAGGAAATATCTTCTATAGAGGAAATGGCATTTTGAGTCACCAATAGATAATCTATTTTTACTTTCTGCTGTTTAGGAAGGTGCTTGGGGTCAACAAATGCCATCTTTTTGCCTTGGAATTGTATCAGATTCCCATTCCGATAAAAATTTGGCAACTGCAAAATGGAGTCCGAAAGAGAGCATTTACGGGCGTCCTTAATCCCTCTATATGCTCTATTATTAGCTGCAGCAAATTGCTCTTTTTTTTCCGGAAGATTATCCGATGACAATACAATAGCACTTTCGCCACCTATAAAATCTATCAAAGTCGCCTTAGGAAGGTGATAAACCACGATTTCCTCCTGATTCAATTGTCCCCATTTTTTGAAGACATTCAGCACTAACACCAAATTGACGATTAGCAGCCCGGCGATAAGCCATTTCGCCTTTTTTGTTTCGAGAAAACCCATCATTGACCCAATCAGTAAATAAAGGAGGAAGGCGACAAACCCACTAATCCAAATCCCCTTAACAAGCCCGTATGGAAGCGCGTTAATTTGGAAAATAATGGAATTTAGCAACCAAATAATACCATAAAGTAATTGTCCGACGCCCCACCCCAATAGCGGGATGGCATGAACTATGAATAAAGCAAAACCCAATGGCAAAATAATGACCGCCGCAGGAATAACAACCAGACCCGACAGCCAAAAATAGAGTGGAAACTGATGAAAGTAAAGCAAACTCAATGGAAGGGTCATGATTTGTGCTGCAATGGAAACACTCGTCAATCGCCAGGCATAATCCCCAATCTTGTTGCTAATAAACCACCATTTGTATATTCTCGGTTGAAAATAAACAATCCCCGTCACTGCCAAATAAGAAAGCTGAAACCCCGGTTCGAATAACATTTGGGGCTCATAGATTAAGAGACAAAAAGCCGATGCCGCCAGTACATTATAAATATTAGCCGCCCTACTCATCGCGTTTCCCACGATAATAAAACTAAACATGGTAGCCGAGCGCAATACGGAGGGAGACGCCCCCGTCACCAAAGCAAATGACCATATCGACAATAATAGAATAATAGCTTTCAGCCACCGCCACCATCTCTTTTTCCAATAAATAAAGCCCAGTAAAAAATTGACAAGTAAAAAAACCAAACCCGTATGCAAACCGGATACAGCAAGGATGTGCATACTACCGGTTTCGGCAAAAGCTTCCCTGATATTCGGTCTTAAATCCGATTTTTCGCCTAAAATGAGCGCCGCACCGACGCCAAACTCATTTTGGGTAGGAAGGTAAACCCGCAAGACTTTTAAGAGCTTTTTGCGAATGTGATTTGCCCGATTCAGCAGAGATGGTCGATTCCTCCCTTTTACTTTTGACCATTCCTCTTCTTTTGGGAAGGTTTGGTAATGAAGATTTTTCAAATGCCAGTATCTGGCGAAGTCAAAGGCATGAGGGTTTTTATTTTCTAAAATGGGTTGTATCCTGCTTTTTATACGAAGATAATCTCCTCGGTCAACATTGGAAGACGAGGCATCTACGGGGAAATAAACAAGCAGGTTGCCCGTGCAGGATTTTGTCCATTTTTCTGAAGGGGATGAAGCCTGCTCTGCTTTTAGGGTAAGCTTCATGAATTGTTCGTCGGTCTGTAGCTTTACTACCCGACCTCCTATTTGTAAATGCTCTAAACTAAAATTTTTGAAGTGGTTAGGATAGTGACTATCATCCCTCACAAAAAGCAAAATACTACCAAAAAGGACTAAACCTATAAACAAAAAAAGACCAAAAAAGTAACGCCCCGAGAAAGCCAGCTTTGCTCTTGAAAAGTAAAAAGCAAATACCAAAAAGAGGGTCAAAAAGAAAAGCCCTGCCACGGGGTTCCACTCTAATCGCAGATAGTCTTGTAGGACAATTCCCAATACAAAGGGAACAACTAGCCTGACAAATGGTATTTCTCTCCAGGAAATCATGCTATAAATGTAGTACAATTCACAACTTTTCTCACATTTCCCCGTATAATCATCCCGATGACACTCATTCATCAAGATAATTTGGAGTCTGTAAGACTCTCCTTGTGAATGAGGGCGATTTAAACCGGGGGGACCGAATCGCTCCTCTTCACATTTTTGTTTATTTCACATCCACTTCTATTCGCTTATCGCGATTGGCGATTTCCCATGCCGTGTGAAAGACGAGTTTTGCGCGATTCGCCATTGCTTCAAAATCAATCTTCTCGACGGTATCTGTCGATTTGTGATAGTCGGCGTGCGTCCCATTAAAATAAAACACTGACGGAATGCCTTTTTCGGCAAAGTTGTAATGATCGGAACGATAATAATACCTATTAGGATCATCCTCCGCATTGTATTTGTAATCCAACTCCAACTTTGTAAATTTCTTATTCGCCTCTTCCCCTATCTCATGCAACTCCGTACTCAGGCGATTGGAGCCAATAACATAGACATAATTTGGGTTGCCCTCATGCCTCTTATCTAACCGCCCGACCATATCCACGTTTATATCGACAACGGTCTTCTCTAATGGAATCAAAGGATGTTCGACATAATACTTTGAGCCCAACAAGCCCTTCTCCTCGCCGGACACCAGCATAATAACAACTGTTCTACGCGGTCCCCAGCCTTTTTTCTTTGCTTCCGCAAATGCTTTTGCTATCATCAGCAGAGAAGAAGAACCGGAGCCATTGTCATCTGCTCCATTGAAGATCTTCCCAAATTTTACACCAAGGTGATCATAGTGAGCAGTCACAAAAACATACTCATCTTTAAGTTTGGGATCAATTCCTTCTATAATTCCCACCACATTTTCACCGAGTAATGCTCTTACTTTCTTTTCCTGTCGCAATGAGAAAGCAGCCTTGGCAGTCAGATGGCGAGGCTTTCCCTTTTTGTCGATTTTCTTTTTTAGTTTCAAAACCTTCTTGAATCCTTTTCCGAATATTTCTTTTGCCATTTTTGGAGAAACAAAACAACTGTTGGCATAATTATCAGCTGCATTTTCGCTCCAGCCCATTTTTCGTACCCGGCTGTTAATAGTCTTACGAGCGACGCGCATCGAGGTTTTAAAATCATCGGAGACAATCAAAATAGCCTCTACACCATGTGCTTTTGCAGCACGTAGCTTCTTATTCACGTCCGTCGTCCATTCGGATGGGGTGGATGATTTTGAAATCAGAGATTGCCCATTTTTAAAAGGTTCTCCCGCAAATACAAGCAGCACTTTTCCCTTGGTATCTACGCCCTTATAATCACTATAACTAGTGTCGTCAATACCATAACCAAGGAAGAGTATCTCCTTAGCGGAAATTTCTTTATTGCTATTTTTGGAAGGGAAAGCATAATAATCCTGTAGATGGGTAAACGCCCGTCCATTGACTTTCAGGTCGATAACCTTCCAGTTCTCGGCAATATAGGAGAAGTGCTGGTAATAGGACCCCTCCTTATTAATAACCGGCAATCCGTAAGATTCAAAAACACCGGCAATGTATTTGGCAGCCATCTTTTGTCCTTCCTCGCCGGTCTCCCTCCCTTGGTATTCATCCGAAGCAAGGATGCTAAGGTGGCGATGTAGTCCATCTTTTGTGATTAACTTTGCCAGTTCCACTTGCTTCTCATCATCTGACAGAGGACTCCTCCTATCGGAAACTTGAGCGGGTAACGAATTGGTGAGTAAAAGGATAAAAGCAACAAATAAGGAAGAAAGATATTTCATAATCATAGTATTGAAAAAGTAAGCAACAAGCCAAATATATCAGAACTTACGACTTGTTGCTCACTTTTGATTTTTACCCATTAATTTTTGGAGTCCCCTTAGGATCTTCAATATACCCTGCAAACATGGATTTAAGCTTATCGGCAAACTCGGTATCCCCGCGTCGGGTGGCTTCTTGTATCATATCCTGAGCAGTTCTTCTAGAGAAGAAATACTCCCTATAATAGCTCGTCTCAAGCGTCTGCTGGTCCAAAGAAGTATAAAAGTCTAAATCCTGTTGCAATCTATTCGCCAATATTTCTATATGTGGCTTAGCCTTCTCATAAGCATCTGCTGCAAGATAAACGCCGATATTAGACCACGTCTCAAAACTGTACGGAAAGTTCATATCGGGGAAAGCCTCAAAAAACTTATCCATCAATTTGATGGCTTTGTCTTTTTTGCCTTCGTCTATCAATCGAAAGGCAGTTCGCACCATCGCCAATTGGGTCGTCTGGATACTTGGCCCATAACTGCTGCTGACAAACAATTCTTCTTTATCGAAGTTCCCCCAACGGAATTTGTTCATGATATTATCATAAGCCTTTTCGGTATGAACGCGACCGCTTCCAACAACGCCATAGTTAGGGTCACTTTTTGACTTCACAGGAACAATTCGCAAAGACAAACCTTCCAATTGCAAATAGTCCTGTAGTCCCATCAACTTGCTCTTTTGGCAGGTAACCGCAAAGTATATCGGCCGGTCGTTGATATTAGAAGCAATGACATCCAACACCGCAAGCTGATCTTTCAGCATTTGATCCGGTAGAGAAACGGGTATATTTTTCATAATGACGGTATCCTTAGGTAGCAAGGCGTCCTTCCATACCGGTGCGGAAATGTCAATCGGAAGATAAGCCTTTTTTGTCGGATAATAACTATCTATTTTACGCCCACTTGGCGTTGATAGCGGATGATCTTCACCTATAAACTTCAACAGGCTTGTGGCCGCCACAACTCTGTCATTTTTCGTAGGATTATAATAGGGAGTCTGATTTCGCTTCCGTCCTAAATATGCATCCTTGGAAATTGTCAATTTGATTGCCGGAGAATCGTTAGTCTTCTGCCGCAGCAAATCAATATACCAATCCACTGCGATTAGGCTTAAATTCACAACACGGACATCTGTCCGAATTCCTTCCACCTCTTGTGCGTACCAAAGTGGATAAGTATCATTATCTCCATAAGTAAAAATGATGGCATTCTTATCACACGATTGAAGGAAGTTCTGTGCATAATCACGCGAAGCCTTAATATCCTTCCTGCCAAGGTCATCAAAATTTTGAGTACCCATCAAGAATGGCGCTATCAGGATAATGACCGTAGCAACTCCTGCGGAGACAATACCGCTTTGTTTTGCCTTTTCTCTTAGCAAACTATACAACGCGACAACCCCCATTCCAATCCAAATACAATACGTAAAAATAGAACCCGCCAGTACATAGTCCCGCTCACGTGGCTCGTTGGGTGGTTGATTGGAATAGACGATGATACCAATACCGGTAATAACAAACAAAGCCAAAAGTCCAAGCGCATCATTAGGTCGCCGTTTGAAGTGAACAAC
>JALVDO010000473.1 GCA_027008975.1 Saprospiraceae bacterium
AATGAAAAGAGGGAGGATTGGTAGACCTCCCTTCCGTTGGTTGGGAGGCAGGCGCGCACATTTCAGAGGCGTGTGCCGGCAGTAAAGAAAAATTAAAAATATGCCGGAATGGCGGAATTGGTAGACGCGCACGTTTCAGGGGCGTGTGCCGGCAACGGCGTGCGGGTTCGACTCCCGCTTTCGGCACAGAAAAGCTCAATCGCAAGGTTGGGCTTTTTTTATAAAAAATCAGAAGGCAATGACTTATTATGTTTATGCACTAAAGAGCGAATCGAGGCAATATATCTATGTTGGATTAACGGATAATTTAGAAAGGCGGATAGCGCAACACAATAGTGGCAAAAGTAAAACGACAAAGCCTTATCGCCCATTCCGGCTAATTTTTTCTGAGAAGTTTTCATCCCGTATAGAGGCACGTGAAAAAGAAAAGTACCTCAAGAGTACGACTGGGAAGCGTTTTTTGTATAAATTACTTGAGGAGGAAAGACGGCTCGGGGATCTTTCAGCTCCCCGATCCTAGGCCGCTACTCAAATACGGATACTTAAACTCGTAGCCTGCCTTTATTATTTTCTCAGAGGAAACAGGGCTACCCTCCAGCACCAATACTGCCATTTCCCCCATCAATATTTTTATCAAAAAGGCGGGAACGTTGGGCAGGCGTATTGTGCGTTTTAAATGCTCGGCAACCATGTTGATGAACTCATTTTGGGTTGTTAAAGCAGGCGCTACGGCGTTGAAAATACCCTCGATTGGGTTTTTGATTGCAAAGCGATAAATCCCCACCATATCGTCGATGTGAATCCACGGGAAGTACTGCTTGCCGGAGCCTAGTGCATTCACAAATCCCAACTTTCTGGTCATCGTCATTTTGGGAAGCGCACCACCTTCCCGGCTCAATACAACACCGGTGCGCAGGATGACGGTGCGAAAGCCAAGTGCCTCCATTTTATGGGAGGCGTTTTCCCATGCGACACAGGTCTTTCCCAAAAAGTCATCACCCGGCGGGTCACTTTCCAGATAAGGTGTTTGCTTTGTGTTTTGCCCGTAAAAACCAATGCCGGAAGCTGCGATAAATGCTTTTGGACGGGTGGGGCGTTGCGAAATGGCATCGTGCAATAATGCTGTCGAGTGCACCCGGCTGTCGAGGATTTTCTTTTTTAGTGTCGTTGTCCATCGTTTGTCGGCAATAGGCTCTCCTGCGAGATTGATGACGATATCTACTCCGGCAAGAGCCGATTCATCCATTTGCATTTTGTCTATATCCCAGTAGAAAACAGGATAGGGACTCTGCCGACCGGGATTTCGAGTCAGAATGCGTACTTTGTATCCGTCGTTAGTTAGTGCTTTTGCCAAATGGCGCCCAATCAGGCCACTTCCTCCGGCGATTAATACTTTATCAGAATTATTATCAGGCATTTTCAAAAACTTATAGATAAAAATTACCTCAAAAATAAAAAATAATCCTACTTTTCGGGCAAATAATTGAACCTATGTCCTTATTTGAACTTAGAGGGAAGCTTAGCCAACAGCAGAATTTCATCCTCGGCATCATTGGATTTTTGCTTTTATTACTTATTTGGTGGGGGTTGGCAGAGTATTTTGCTGACTACCGGAAGAATGTGCAGACCATGACGCACCCCCCTTCCATGTTTGATACGACGGCTGTCCATATCAATCGCGATTCTCTATTTAGGGCGGATTCTATCCGGTATGCGAATGCGACGGATTCGACGAAGGTCTATCCCATTTTGCCACCGCCGATGAAGGTGTTGATGTCTTTTCCGTCTCTAATAAAGGAGGATCATTTGATGAAAGATGCCCGGCGGTCTATTTGGCTCAACTTGAAGGGCTATTTTTGGGCGTTGTTTATATCAATTCCGCTTGGGTTTATCGTCGGATTATTTCCGCTGTTTAGAGGCTTGTTTAGCAAGCAGGTTGATGCCATGCGTTATTTGCCATTGACAGCCGTTACCGGATTGTTCATTACGTGGTTTGGCATTGATGATACGATGAAGGTGTCTTTTTTGGCATTTGGAATCATCGTTTACCTGTTGCCTGTTGTCGTGCAGCGCATCGATGAAGTGAAGGATGTTTATCTAAAAACGGTTTTTACACTTGGTGCCAATAGCTGGCAGACGATTAAGACGGTCTATTTCCCTTCGGTTTTATCCAAGTTGATGGATGATATTCGGGTGTTGACGGCTATTTCCTGGACGTATATCATCATTGCCGAGTTAATAAACAGGCAGGGAGGATTGGGAGCGCGCATTTATTTAATGGCGCGGCAGGGACATCTCGAAAAGGTGTTTGCCATCCTGATTGTCATTATCATCATAGGATTTTTGCAGGACCGGCTATTTATTTATCTCGATAAACGCCTTTTCCCATTCAAATACGTAAAGACGACAGATAGCATCAGCAAAGAGGCAAACTATGGTATTTATACTATTTTGGGGCTTTTTGCATTCGCGGTTTTGTTGCCTTCATTCTTTGGGGCTTTACCCGAGTGGTTGGGCAATTTCGGGATGATTGGTTTTATCTCCGGAGTTATTATGATTGTATATGGAGAAGTTAGAGGTTTGAGGCTGAAAACAACTTCGAATTAGTAAGCTAAGCTACCGAGGCATGAAAGAGATTGCTCAACCGAGACAGACAACTGTATTCAGAAATAACAAGAAAAAAAATATGAGCATTTTTAATGATTCAAGTAATAAAAATATCATCCACCTGAAGGATATTGCCCAAAGCTATGATGGTGGAAAAACATATATTATCAAAGACCTGG
>JALVDO010000474.1 GCA_027008975.1 Saprospiraceae bacterium
CGAGTAGCAATGAATTAATCAGGGGCGTAGCCCTGTAATCTTCGTAAAACAAGGGGCGTAGCCCTAATATCTTCGTAACAACGGGTCATAATGAATTAACAAGGGGCGTAGCCCTGTAATCTAAAACGTAAAGATATGGCGAATTCAACAGGTTTTCGCCGTGCGATATGTATCAAATCAGGCTCGGATAACCAAATTGAGAATTGCTGGAAAAAAATTAGAATTGAATGTATCCTCACTTAGCCTGAGTAATGCTCATTATTTGATTAGCCGAATTGAAAACAAATCCAAAGCGAGAGAAAAAATCAAAGAATTATTGAAGTTGGTAGAGACGCTTTCAATCCACAAAAGCACGGTAGAAAAAGCTGCTTATTCAGAATTCAAAGACTTTGAAGATGCCATACAAAACTTCTGTGCAGATGAACACGGAATCAAATTAATAGTGACCAGAAATGTGAAGGACTACAGCAAAAGTAATTTGTCAATACAAACGCCAAGAGAATTTATTGCAGCATTTGAAAAGGACTATCGGCATTAAGAAAATGTTAAAATTTCGAGGAAATTTGCTCTCCATTATTATTAGTATTACTATGGCTATCAGTTAAGCAACTGAAAAAATACCATTTCAACACCAATAAAATTAGTTATGAAACTTAAAACTTTACTTTTGATAGGTGGGTTTTTCTTACCTTTTGTGATAAATGCGCAAGGGCTTTGCCCGCCAAATGTCATTTCTACCAACCCCGATAATCCGTATAATTTCCAAAACCCGAATGTGGTGAATAACTTTGACTGGTTGAATCCTGATTACAGTTCTTATCTTCGGGAAGATTTTGTCAATGACCCCATATTGGGTTTTAGTCCGGTTTCTCCCTTTTGGACGGACAGAGAAAACCTGTCGTGGCTGAGCGGATTTGGTACGGATGGAACAGGGATTGATTACCTGCCCAAGGAAGGCTGGGAACTTATCACCTACCGGCTAGGCAAAACCAATGCAGGATTGGAGGATTCCGGATTTTATGCGCCCTATTTTTTACTATACAACAAGTATAGGTCGATATTTAGGTTATTTTTTAACCTGCCGACTATCGATGGGGCCTCTGTCAATACGAGGGTCATAACGAAAATGGCTTTCAATCGGAAAGAAGTAGGTGATGCGGTTACAGGACTTTTTGAGAATATAGATGGTTTATCGAATCCGCTTGATCAGAAAACGGGAAATAACACAATGGAAGCATATTCCAATCCGGTTGAAGGCGGCTGGAATGTCGTAGAGTTCCCCTTGGCTTATGACCCTTGTACCTGCTCACAGGGTTCCACCATTATTACTTCTTTTAGGTCGGTATTGGATCAGAATCACTTCGATGATACGAATCGGTTATTGTCCGTCTTTAGCGATGGTGTCAGTCCCGAAATAGGTACCGAAACATACAAAAATATCGACGCGTGGATAGAAAAATACGTTGCTGCTGCCAATAATGCGAACCCAAGCGAAATGGATATTGTATTGCAGGGGTTATCAAATCTACTTTCAGCATTGTCTCCGGTCACGGGTTTTGTAGGGGTTATCGGTTCTATAAGCGACATCAAGAACAACAATCCAGTGCTTTATCAAGGCATTAATTTTATCACAAAATCATCCGAGTATTTGAGTGTACAATTAAAAAGCCCAAGTAGCGGGGGAAAGTCCGGCGTCTATCCACAGATAGCCGGGATGGAAATGCCCTTATCGGGTGCTATTAGTGCCATTAATGAAATCCAATCTGCAACATTTACATTTGATAATCCGGGAACATCTCCTTCCAATAATGATTTCCAATTTGGTAATTTGGAGCACCCTGCCTACCCTTTTTACAATGAAGTGCTCGGCACCTTTGGTTTATTGAAAACCCCGAGGATAAAGAGAAAGGCAGATTTATCTTATACCACTGTTGGTCAGATTGGTTACTACGAAGATCGATACACCGTCCAGTTCGATTTATCCAGCCTCGAATACGTTTTCAACCCGATATTAGACATCAATTTTGACAAAACGGATATATACGCCTCCTATGTAGTCGAAACGACTGCTGATTTGGCATCTTCTCCGGATGATATGGAATTACTTTCTATCAATAACGGGATAAAACGGTACGTCAGCAAAGACTTGCTCCCAATCGAGTGCCTTCACGGTGTGACGCCCATTTTCAAAACGCAAGGCAACGCCCTCGAAAAAGTAGTGGAAAAAGCCAAGGCGGGAAATTTTATCGGCAAGGAGGTTTTTAACGTTTATCTCAGAATAACTATTGATTACGAATTTTTCTCATTGGACGAAAACGGCCATCCGATTAGGACGATGCAGGTATTTACCTATCCCGTCGAAATGATGGACACTTACGACGTATCTCCACTGCCTTGCGGCGCAAGAACAAGCGTCTCGCAAATTAATCTTGAGTCGTATTGTTCGGATGGAAGATACAAGGCAAACGTTGCAAAAGCCGGAAAAGAAGGGGAATCACCGCAAGAGGAAGTCGCAACAATCAACCTATATATTAATTTATATCCCAATCCTACTTCCGGAAAATTGACGGTTGAATTTACCTTGCCGGAAGAGGCATCTATGAATGTTTTATCTGGAGAAATGAGGGTATTCAATACACTGGGGCAACAGGTAATGAACTCCGGTAGCTTGGAAGTCACTAGCGGCTTTCGTAAAGAGATTGATGTTAGTCAACTCCCGACAGGTAACTACTTTATTCAGTTTGTTACCGATAATTTTAATATTACCAAGCAATTTGCGAGG
>JALVDO010000475.1 GCA_027008975.1 Saprospiraceae bacterium
AAACCAAAAACATCATTAAAATCACTACAGACGTACTCGGGATATTCTTCGGATGCAAATACGTAATTGAACCGAAGGGTATCCGATATGGGAATAAAAGTGATGGTGTATTTTGCCATGTCGTTTACATCATTCGCATTTCCAACGATTTGGCTAATATCCGGGTCACTTGCTGTACTTAGGGTCGAGCCACTGGCGAAGTCAAACCCGACAGATTCTGCCCCAACATTGGCACCTTCGCTTACAGTATAACCGGTGGACATAATAATTCCACGACCAATTCCCACTTCTTCTTGACCGTTTTTGAAGAAGCCGACAGAAAGTGGAGGACCTTGATAATCCACGCTAACTACTTCCACCCCTTCACCGAGGAAGATATTGGTAATTAGATTTTCAGGAGTGATTGGGGGCGCATTCGTTACCTCCATATCCTGTGCCAACAAATTTCCTGTCAAGGTAAATAATACCAATAAAACAGCTCCGTAAAGCCTCTTCAAAAATAAAATCATTATCGTGCTTATTTCGTTGTTGAAAGTGGAGAATACGTTTGGTAATTCTAACTCTTTTGAAAGGCGCTCAATGCTCTGCGTGGGTAAAAGTAAAGAATTTTCACAAAACTAAAAAATGCCTATCAATTTTGCTGCAATTAAAGTGCCTTTTGGTTAATTATCATACAAAAGATACTTCTTGCCTATGAAAAACCTCCTTTTATCGAAAAAAAACGGTCTCTCAATATTTTTTTGACAACTTTGCTCAAATAGGACGGGGTTATAGCCGATAAATTTAATATGAACAATATCAAATCATTCAATAATGAGACAATTTATAAAATTTTTTCTTGCTGCTTTTCTAGCAGTTTTTGCCGCACTTCTTTTTGTTTTTTTTGTACTGACAGGGGCTGCTCTGAGTAATGGTATGAAAGAAAAACCGGTTAAAATCAAGCAGGAGTCTATTCTCACCTTAGAGCTTAATGAATTTATTCCTGAGTTAACGGACAATATTAAGGAGGATTCTTACGAATTATTCGGAAAAAAACACCTCGGGTTACAAGATATGGTACTTGCCATTGGGCAGGCGGCACAAGACCCTAAGATCAAGGGCATTTATCTCGGCACCGGGAGCACCCAAAATGGCTTTGCAACAATGAGGGTTATTAGAAATGCACTGGTTGATTTTAAGAAGAGCGGAAAATTTGTCATTGCCAATGCGAAGGGCTATTCACAAGGGGCTTATTACCTTGCCTCTGCAGCCGATGAGGTTTATCTGAATCCACTTGGTTATATTGACTTGAAGGGATTTGCTTCGCAGGTATTGTATTTTAAGGAGTTATTTGATAACATCGGACTGGATATGCAGGTCACTTATGTCGGAGATTTTAAGAGTGCTACCGAGCCTTTCAGACGAACAAATATGTCGGAAGCCAATCGAAAGCAGGTGCGAGAATTTTTGGATGATTATTACGATTTGTTTCTACATGACGTTGCTGAAAGCAGGGGTATGTCCATAGATGATTTGCGTAAAGCTATTGATGAATTTGCGGGGAGCGCACCGGAAACGGCACTCGACGCTAAGCTAATCGACGGCATCCTATATACCGACCAGGTGCAGGCTAAAATTCGCGAAAAGCTATCCATTGATGAAGATAAAAATATTCCTCAGGTAAACCTGAATAGGTACTTTGAGTCATTGAAAAAACCTAAGTTGAAAAAAGCTAAAAATATTATCGCCGTGGTCAATGCTGAAGGTACTATCAATACCTCTGACAAAAATGGGGAGGTAGGCGACAAACGCTTTATCAAAATACTACAGGATATTCGCAAAAATGATAAAATAAAAGCAGTGGTACTTCGGGTCAATTCTCCGGGAGGTGATGCACTGGCATCGGAAAATATCTGGCGGGAGGTTCAGTTGACAAAAGAAAGTGGCAGAAAGGTAATCGTCTCAATGGGTAATTATGCAGCTTCCGGTGGGTATTATATCTCTTGTGCCGCTGATACCATCGTTGCAGAACCGAATACACTGACGGGATCTATCGGAGTGTTCATGGTGATGCCGAGCATCCATAAAATGCTCACCGAGAAACTAAATATTTACATCGATACCGTTAAAACAGCTGCCTTTTCCGGCGGGTTCTCTCCACTTTATAATCTTACGGAGGCTGAATCACAATTACTCAAAAACAGAACGGAGGGTCTCTACCAAACCTTTCTCCAACGGGTAGCTGACGGGCGCGGTATGACTAAGGAGCAAGTACACGCCATTGCGCAGGGTAGGGTATGGACGGGAAGAAAAGCCCTCGAAATTGGCTTGGTTGATAAGCTCGGTGGGCTCGACGATGCCTTGAAGGTAGCCGCAGATATGTCGAATCTGCCTTCCTATGTGGTCGAAAATTATCCTAAGATCGAGGACAAATGGGAGCAATTACTAAAAGAAATTACAGGCGAAGATAAGGATGATGAAGGCATTATCAAGCAAGCCATCAGTAGAAGACAAATGGGTAGCCTCTACCCCTATTACTCCTATATGACAGACATGCTCCAGGCGGATGAGATGCAGATGCGACTGCCGTACATTATTGAGTTTTAGATGCGGCTATAAGAAAACTCAAAGAAAAAAGCGGTTTAATGAAAACGATGTAATACCTTTACCTCCACAAATCAAAAACTACATACAATGAACCGCTTTTTTCTTTTTTTTATCGCGCTGTTTTTATTCCAATGTTCAACACCAAAAAGAACGATTGCCACCGAGGAGGAGACTGTTATTTTGGCTCCGGTACCAC
>JALVDO010000476.1 GCA_027008975.1 Saprospiraceae bacterium
AAAGGGTCGTTATCACAATCGCCGTATAACTGTGCAAAAATATCTTCGGGTGTTGCCAACTCAAGTGCCAACATCAACGTAAACCCTCGATAATAATCGGCTCTGAAGTCACCTTTTTTGAAAACCTTTGCCATTGCGACCTGAAGTAATTCCTTCCCATCATCAGAGACAGCAAATTTTGCCTTACCCGTCAACACCTCTTTTCGCATAAGCAAACTCACCTCCCGACTAATGCAACAAATTGAATAATCCCGAAGGACTTCTTTCTTAAAAACAGGCGTAATCTTTTTTGTCATATTTTTCAAAATAAATAACTGATGGGTTAGGGCAAAGATCTACAAAAGCAGGTCGTGTCCTGCCAATTTGAGTGCAAAGGTACAATTTTTTTGTACCTTTAGGAGTATATTAGTAATCCGTCAAAAATAAATTCAGAATTTTTAAGTTAAGCGAATCGGATAAGGGATGACGTACTGACGAGGTTACACCTGTCAGCACAGGCTTGGTTATCCGATTCTCTTAACAGATTCTGAATTTTTTATTTGCCTGTAACTTAAACAAAAACACCCATGTCTGACACTATCGCATTTAAAAAAGATCAAAAAAAAGTTATTAACGGATGGGCCTTTTTTGATTGGGCTAATTCGGCTTATGCACTAACCATTACCGTTGCTATTTTCCCCGGCTATTTTCTGGCAGTCACGGACGATACCATCCACATTGGGAATATGACCATGTCCAATAGTTCGTTGTATTCTTATGCTATTTCCGCTGCTTATTTGCTAATTGCCATCGCCTCTCCTTTTCTTTCAGGCATAGCGGATTACGGAGGTCGGAAGAAGTTTTTTTTACGGATGTTCACCACGATCGGATCCCTCGCCTGTATTTCTTTATGGTTTTTCAATGGGATGGAAACCCTGCAACTGGGAACGGTGTCTTTTATTTTAGCGACCGTGGGCTTTGCGGGAGGGCTTGTTTTTTACAATTCTTATCTTCCCATTATCGCGAGTGAAGAAAAGTACGATAGCGTGAGCGCGAAGGGATTTGCCTATGGATTTATCGGGAGTGTCATTTTGTTGTTAATCAACTTACTCGTCATCCAAAAATACGAGTGGTTTGGCCTTTCCGGCAGAGGTGTTGCCGTAAAGTTATCATTTGTAATGGTTGGCTTATGGTGGCTGGGTTTCGCCCAGATTCCATTCAGAAGACTACCAAAGGATGTACGGGTAAAATCGGATGAAAACCTCATTTTTAAAGGATTTCTGGAGTTGAGAAAAGTTTGGCAACAGTTGAAAATGCATCGAAATACCAAGGGGTTTTTATTAGCTTTTTTTTGGTACAGTGCAGGGACGCAGACGGTATTATTCCTCGCCGCTACTTTTGCCGAGAAGCAATTGCATTTTGATGCAATGGAATTGATCGCTTTGATTCTTCTACTCCAGATTGTCGCCATCGGAGGGGCTTATTTATTTGCAAAAATTGCAGACATAAAAGGGAATAAAACGTCGATTGTAATCATGTTGTTGATTTGGACCTCCATTTGTGTATCCGCTTATTTCATTTATACCAAGCCGCCGTTTTACATTATTGCAGCAGGGGTTGGTATCGTGATGGGTGGAATACAATCTGTATCGCGAGCGACCTATTCCAAACTTATTCCCCAGGATACCGTTGATACCGCTTCTTGGTTTAGTTTTTATGATGTGGTAGAAAAATTGGCTATTATCGTCGGTACCTTTAGCTTTGGCTTTATAGAACAACTGACCGGGTCTATGCACAACAGCGTACTGTCTCTAGCTTTGTTTTTTATGATTAGTTTGGCACTAATCCACCGGGTAAAAATCCAACATCTGAAGGTGTAAATCATCCGACAAAATTGTTATTAAACTATTAATGTTTACGTTTTACGCATCTTTTTGCAGCGTCTGCTCGTTAAATTAGCAGAAATAACAACTATGAGAACTGCCCTCATGTACATATTTTTGGTTTTACTTGTGGTAAATTCCTGCCAGAGGGAGACCGCTCGTATGACCGATTATGAGGTACAGGGGATAGATATTTCACACCACCAATCCTATCTCAATTGGGACACCATCAAATCACAACAAATAGATTTTGCATTTATCAAGGCAACGGAGGCTGATGATTTTGTCGATTCTTTATTCGCACTTAATTGGGATGAGATGGCGAGGGTTGGAGTTAAGCGAGGGGCTTATCATTTTTTTCGTCCCACTATTTCTACTAGTCAGCAGATTCAAAATTTCATATCAAATGTTTGTCTCGAAGCAGGCGATTTACCTCCGGTACTCGACATAGAAACACTAGACGGGCTCCCTCCGGAAATCGTGGTGCGTCGAGCGCAAAAATGGGTTGATGGCATTCACAAGCATTATCACATAAAACCTATCATTTATTCCAATTCGACATTTTACAACAAATATCTCGCAGGGCATTTTGAAGATGTCACCTTGTGGATTGCCAGATACAATAAAAAAATGCCCTTTTTGCGATCCGGCGAATGGGCATTTTGGCAATATGGTAACAAAGGCAAGTTAGAGGGCGTGGATGGTTATATTGACTTTAATGTCTTCCGCGGCAGCCATGAGGAATTGGAAATACTTAGTTTTCATCCTGTTTATAGTTTGGGGAGCTTTGCGGAATTATAAGTTTATAGGTAATTCAAATTACTACTCGTTGAGACGTGCCGTCGCAAAACGCACCAAGGTGTAGGTCTTTGACCTATGGTTTGGTGCGTTTTTTTTGTAATTTTGTC
>JALVDO010000477.1 GCA_027008975.1 Saprospiraceae bacterium
GGTTGACCAGGCGTAAGAAGAAAATCCTCCCCCTGCATCTAATGTCACATCTGCCCCATTGCAAAAAGATTCATTTCCACTATTGGGGACAGGAGAAGGAAAGGTAGAAATAGTAATAGAGGCTGTCTCCACGCAAGAGCCATCCGTCACCGTCAAGGTATAAACAATACTACCGGAAAAACCGATTGGCAGGGTCACTTGCGGGTTAGGACTCGTGGCATCGTCCATAAAAGACTCTTCGCCACCTGCACCTGTCCAGACATAGGTTTCACTTCCGGAACCATCGGTAACGGTACTGCTTATAGAAAAGCTCGCCTCCTCGCAAACCTGCATATCAGGTGGCAAAGTAACCGCCAATGTACACCCGGGGTTGCAGTCAATAAAATTTGCGGCAGCACCTGCCCAGTTTAGGTCAAAACCGGAGGAAGAAGAACTAAAATTATCCACAAATAAATAATAACCCTCTCCTGGATTGACATAGATTTCACTGACAAAAGCATCTCCAAAAGCATCTTCCGTGGTATCGTTAGAACCCGTACTAAGACCAGTGGGACCATCATCAGCCGAAAAGGAACACCTGATGGGTGAACCAAGGTTATCACAAGAAACATTTGGTCCATACAAAGCAAAATCGTAATCATCTGTAAAATCAAATGGATCAATGACAAAAGTTAGTTCAGAATTAGGAGGTGTACTGGCATCAAATTCAAAGTAGAGCCAAATGCTCTCATGTTCGCCCAGCGTAATACATCCGGGGTCGTTATCAGGGTCATTAAAATCATCCGCTCCACCCCCAGTTGGCGTATTGTTATAGGACTCTCCAACACAAACAACTTCTGCTCCCAAACAATCTTCAGATTGCCCCGAAATATCTAACGAGAAAAGTAGTAGCACAATAAAAAAGAACAGCTTTCTTACGTAGTAGAAGTTGATAATCATACAAATTAGTTTTAATTAAGTTGATTGGATACCTAAACGACAGACTTTAGCCCCTACTCCAATCAGTAATCACTTAACAAGCGTCACGTCACCTTTGAACAGCTTTTCCTCACCATCAATAAAAACGACTTGCGCAAAATAGGTAAAAACCTGAGGGTTGTAAATTTGTGAACGGTATGTACCATCCCATCCGTAAGTTGGGTCGTTAGGCGGAAAGTCATATACCTCAAAAACCGTTTCACCCCAACGGTTGAATATAAGAAATGACTTCACATAAGCTACATGCCTTCCCGAATAGACCATTAAACGGTCGTTAATTCCATCTCCGTTCGGAGAAAATCCATTCGGGATATAAACATCCCTTGGCTTGTTGACAAAGACAGTAATGTCATCTTCACGTACACAACCATTGGTGTCCCTAATTGTAACGTGGTAAGTTGATGTCAACAAAGGTGTTGCCTCAAAAGATGTACAAAGATAATCAAAACAATTGATACTGTCCTGTACATTCCACACCAAAGATACCAAACTATCCTCAGAAGGGCTAATTTGGGCCTCAATTTCGACACTTTCACCAAAATCTATAAATAAATCATCCCCTAACTCTACTGCCAGATCATTCCCTTCCCGAATAGTGATAGTCGTGTCCAATTTACAACCATTAGCATCCTCAACTTGCAGCGAAAAGCTCCCCGCTTCCAAATCTGAAAAGATACTTTGGTTAGAAAAGTCATCGCCATTCAAGCTATACAAAAATGGTGGTGTCCCCCCAGTCGTTGCATTTATCACAATGTATGCATCATTGGTCTGATAACAGGAATTGTCCTGCTTTCGGACACTCATTTGCTTAGGAGCGTTATCAATAATGTCAACCTCTACTTCATCCTTTCCTTTACATCCGTTTTCAAGGTTGGCGACCTCCAATTGGTAAATACCGGGCTGCGATACCGTTAGCTGTAAAGTTTGTCCAATCACCTCCTGACTACCAGGAGCAAGCCAGTTTAGTACATAGTCCTGCCCCGAAACATCAAAACTCCCTGCGAGTTGGACTTCAGTCGACTGGCAATCTATCGTCTGATCATCACCGGCATCAACCGTCGGTAGCGTAATGTCTTGTGTCACCACAACTGTGTCCGAATTAGAACATCCATTTAGGGTGTCAATTACAACAATCTCATAAATCCCGGGATTATCAACGATTGGCATATTTGTATTCGAGCCTGAGGTGATATTCCCCTGACCTAAAATATGCCATTCATAAGTAATGCTCGGTCCGGCCTGCGAATCCTCCCCATCCAAGGCCACATTCGTAATATTACAATCCAAGTGTTTGGGCGCACCTGCATCAGCTATTGGAAAGGTATGATCCTCTATCACTTCTATTTCATCTATTGCAGAACAGTGAGTAAGATCATCAAGCACTTCAAAAGAATAAATCCCCGGTTCCGTAACATAAATAAAGGGATAATTTTCATCCGGAATTAATACATCTTCCCTATACCAACGATAGTGAACTCCTTCGCCACTTTGAGAGCCATTTGCTGAAATTCGAACCGTTTGGAGTTGACAATCCAAAGTATCCAGTACTTGCAGCACTATTTCCGGAATATATGCCCTATCCTCCACTTCCACAGTAGAAGAAGGGGTTACACATTGATGCAATTCATCTATCAATGACAATTCATAGGCACCTTCAGTCTCTACTATAGGATTGTGCCAATTTATTTGAGATGAATCCAGCCCTAGACCCGACCAAACAAAAATCCAATTGCCAGGAATCGAAGTATAGTCTCCGCCAATAGAAACTGCTCGTGTGTTACAATCCAACACT
>JALVDO010000478.1 GCA_027008975.1 Saprospiraceae bacterium
TTGGGGTCGATTTTCACTAATTCCGCCAATGGGTCCATTAGCCTTCTGGCAATTGAGACCGCACCTCGAACAGTCACGTCTTCATCCGGGAATTCCTCCCTCGCAATTGGCGATGCTGAATAAATCGAAGCGCCGCTTTCATTCACCATAAATACATCTATCGGTCGTCCGAAATCAATACCTTTACAGAGACGCATCGTTTCCCTGCCGGCTGTCCCGTTGCCAACGGCGATGGCTTCGATTTCGTATTTATCAACAAGCCCCTGAAGGGTAAGAGTAGCGTTATAGGTGTCAGACTGGGGTGGATGAGGATAAATAGCCGTGTGGTGCAATAATTGTCCGCTTTCGTCCAGGCAAACGAGCTTGCAGCCCGTTCTAAATCCGGGGTCCAGCCCCAATACCCGATGCTGACCGTAGGGTGCACTCATCAGCAATTGCCTTAGATTCTCGGCAAAAACCTCAATGGCTTCCTTATCAGCCTTCTCCTTTGAAGACTTTCTGAATTCCGTCTCGATTCCCGGACAAAGTAATCGCTTATAACAATCCTCCACCGCCTCTTTTACCTGCTTCGCCGACTCGGTATTATTTTTGACGTACAGATTGTTCAGTAGATAAAGGGCGGTTTCTTCATCCGGCTCAATTCGCACCCGCAAGAAGCCCTCATCTTCCCCTCTGCGAATGGCTAAAAGCCTATGGGAGGGACACTTCTTCAAGGCTTCGGAAAAATCGAAGTAATCGCGATACTTACTTCCCTCTGCTTCCTTATTTCGAGCCACTTTGGAGTAAATGACCGCTTCTTTTTTGAATTGATAACGCACCTTATTTCTCGCCTTTTCGTCCTCGTTAATCCACTCGGCAATGATGTCTCGTACTCCCTGAAGTGCATCTTCGATTGTCGGTACTTCCCCCGTTAGATATCCAGAGGCAAGTGCCTGCATTGGGGTGTTGTCCCGTTGCAAAAAAATGGTTTTTGCCAGTGGTTCGAGTCCCTTTTCCCGTGCGGCCATCGCCCGGGTTTTCCGCTTCTTTTTATAGGGCAGATAAATGTCTTCTAAAATGGTGCTGTCGTAAGTATTTTCTATCCGGCTACGGAGGGCATCTGTTAGCTTTCCTTGTTCATCAATAGCGGCGAGGATGGTTTCCTTGCGTTTTTGGAGTTCTTCGAGGCGTTTTAATTCCTGCTGAATAGCACCAATCGCAACTTCATCCAAAGAGCCGGTCACCTCTTTCCGGTATCTGGAAATAAAGGGAACGGTTGCGCCTTCTTTCAATAAATTAACGGTATTGGAAACGCTTTTTCGGGAGAAGCCCAATCGGTCGGATATGATAGAAATGATGGTATTCATAAACTTGTCTTTCTCAAAAAGGACGGCAAATTTATGAAAATAATTGTAAATTGGCTGCTATTATATTCAATCGCAAAAAAACTACTGCTGAAAACTCAAAATATCACTCAATACAAAATACCATGCAAAAACAAGCAATTTATCAACCGGAAGGTATTTACCACGTATTCAATCATGCAGTTGGATGGGACAATTTGTTTATTACTGCGGGAAATTACGATTACTTCATAAAGAAATACGTTGAAAAACTAAATGAAGTCGTTGACACATTAGCTTATTGTCTTTTGCCTAATCATTTTCACTTTGTAATTCGGACTAAAAACGAAGACCAACTCCTCTCATTTTTGGAAAGAAAAAAGGAAAAGAAACCCGGTTTGAAAATACCAAATGGACTATCAAAAGAGGAGCTCACACATTACATTGTACACCGACAATTTCATAACTTCCTCGGAGGATATGCCAAAGCGTTCAATAAACAATTCTTTCGAAAAGGCAGTCTAGTCAGACAAAACACCAGAAGAAAAATTGTAATGGAAGCTGATTATCTAATAAATGTAATTCGATACACAAACATAAATATCGTACTGCATCAGTATGTAGAGAACATTGACGAATGGCCTTATACCTCGTATCATCAACTCCTTGACGACAATCCTACGTGGCTATGTAGAAAAGAGATACTACAATGGTTTGGTGGACGAGAAAACTTTATTCGCGCTCATCTGGATCGAATAAATGGCGAATTAGATTTTAATTTTGAGAAATAGGCTTTTGATTCGCGAACCTTTCTTTTTTGCACCACCGTGATTTTGAAAATCACGGTGGTGCAAAAAAGAAAGGTTCGCGAGGGCAAACTCAAAACCGAATCAACGCAGACCCCCAAGTAAATCCACTACCAAAGGCGGCAAGGCAAACCAAATCCCCTTCCTTAACAGCACCCGCCTCGATGGCTTCCGCCAAAGCGATGGGGATGGAAGCGGCAGTCGTATTGCCATATTTCTGGATATTGTTCCACACTTTAGCATCCTCCAGCCCTAATTTTCGTTGAACGAAGGCACTGATTCGCAGGTTGGCTTGATGTGGAACGAGCATATCGATATCACTGGTCTTTAAACCTGTTGCTTCCAGTGCTTCGTGAATTACTTCCGGGAATTTCTGCACTGCCATTTTAAAAACTGCCTGTCCTTCCATATTCGGAAAAAGCTGAGCATTATCCACCATGTGCTGGGTGATAAACAAGCCACCATACTCGGAATCGCCATATCCAAAATCAAATTCTACACCGGCTTTTCGGAGGTGATACCCCCCGTGACTGCCCGGGTTGATGAAAGCGAGTTTTTCGGCATAAGTACCATCCGAATGCAGGTGTGTAGTCAGTATTCCCTTATTTTCATCTTCTGTCGGTTGCAGTATAGCAG
>JALVDO010000479.1 GCA_027008975.1 Saprospiraceae bacterium
AATAAAGCCATAAACGGCCTGAAGCACGAGTAACAACATACTCAGCGCAAAGAAATGATACGCTATTTTTTGTGATGTAAATTTCATCTCAATAATTTTTTATTTTTTTGAAAAAAAGAATACTAAAAACCGATGCTTACTTATCTAAGCTCGGCTCTGGCGGGAAACCATTGAGGTTAATCTTATCGACCCACTCAAAAAAGGCGATAATGCCATTGACCTCCTCTTCTGTAAAACTATACTCTTTCATCTTTCGTCCATTAGGACCCCATCCTCCATTTTTAGCATTCAGTACAGTACGGATATAGTCAGGTCCCTTACGAGTGAAAACTCGCGTTAGCTCAGGTGCATAATAAGCGCCTTCCCCCATCAAAGTATGGCAGCCCATACAGTTGCTTTTTTCCCATAGAAGCTTCCCCAGTTTGACTTCCTTTGTGATTTTGTCAGCGTGGGTATTCTCAGGAATTCCTTTTGTAAGAGAATCAAAAGACATTCCCATAAAAATCAGGAAAAACAACACGGTTCCTCCTAAGAAAAAGGCTTTTGCTTGTTTTTTTGATAACATAATAATTGATTTTACTTGTTTTGAACAATTTTTTACTACAAATCTAAGGTTTTGCAATTACTCTGCATAGGTAGAGAGATTTTGCATATCAGTTGATGACTTTTGTCAGGAAAATTGATGAAATATATCAATAGTGGAATGTCAATTGGTTTTTTGGGACTTTAACTACTGAATATAACAGACTCACATTTCGCCAAATACTCCGCATTAAAATCAGCCCCAATACCGGGGACATCCGGCAACTGAATCACACCGCCATCATGGTAGGAAATACCGCCGACAATCGGGTCTTCAGCTAACATCAAGGCAGAATCAATGTCGAAGTGTACGATATTTTTCCGGGCGACAACGAGGTGAGTCAATGCAGTGAGCGCCAACCTCGACTCAGACATACACCCCACCTGCGATTTGATTCCGGCTGCTTCGGCAATAGCAATAATTTTTAGGGCAGTATTCAACCCACCAGATTTCGCAAGCTTAATGTTAAAGTAATCACAGGCTTTCATGCTCGCCAGACGAAAGGCATCGTGTTCATCAAAGACGGACTCATCCGCCATGATGGCAATGGGACTATGAGCGCGGACGTAAGCCAAATCTGCATTATTCCAGCGTGCAACAGGCTCCTCACAATGCTCCACATCATAAGGCTCTAACGCTTTCAGGGTATTGATAGCAGTAATGGTATCCCAGCCCTGATTGGCATCCACCCGCAGGGGCATTTCCATCCCAATGGCTTCTCGAATGGCTTTAATCCGTGCCACATCCTCCTTGGTTCTTCCCCCGATTTTGGCTTTGATGGCAGGAAAGCCGGCATTTTTAAAGCCAAGAGCTGCCCTCGCCATCACCTCCGGCTGGTCAATACTGACCGTCATATCGGTGGTGATGATTCGGTCATTCTTACCGCCCCAAAGCGCATACAAAGGTAATCCGGTATACTTTCCAAGGATGTCGTAGAGCGCCATATCAAAAGCACTTTTGACGGTCGGGTTGAACTTTATATCCTTGTTAATATCCTCAATTCTGTCTTCGATTTCCAGCGGATTTTTACCGAGCAGTACTCCCGCGATTGCTTTTGCCAATTCAAAATCACTCTCCTGAATATCACCGGTAATTAAAGGAAACGGGCTGGCTTCCCCAACACCGTAAAGGTTGGCTTGACTGGTGTGTATCCGCACCGCTATATTTTTGGCTTCGTTGATGACACCAAGCGAAATGATAAAAGGCTCTTTGTAGGGAATATCTAACTTAAATATTTCTATTTTGGTAATGGTTAGCTCCTGAAATTTTGCGTCGTTCATACTTTTTTTTGGGCAATTTCAATTATTTTTTTGCGACGACCAAAAAAACGGGGTATTTTTTCATCTCACCCTCCGCTGTTTCTTTTTCAATCACATTGGCAACATCAAATTCGATGCCTTGAAAACCCACTTCTTCTAATTGCTTCTTTAAAGTTTTTCGCTGAAAACCAAGGTGAAAGACACCTTCATTGCCCGAAGTATGAAAGGAACCATCTTCTTTATCAAGATCAGCAATGGCAATAAAGCCCCCATCTTTAAGCAGTTGGTAGAAAGCCTCTAAATAGTCTTTTACACTTTTGACATGGTGCAGCGTCATGGAAGAAATAATGCCGTCAAATTTCTCATCGGGCAGTTCTTTGTCCAGTTCCATCTTAGCTGTGTCTGTTCGACATACCCAGTCTTTGTCTGCAAAGACCTTTAACATCTCCTCCGAAGTATCAACGCCCAGTATATAGCCAACGGAGGAGGATAACTCCCAGGCAAGTAGTCCCGTCCCCGTACCAAAGTCGAGGATTTTATAGTCGGACTGTAAATCAATATGTCGCCGGATAGCGGCTGCAATATTTTGGGCATTTACAATCCTCCGTTGTTTTTTATCCCAGTCTTTCGCCGATTCGTCAAAATGTTTGGACATTACTTTTTGTTTAGTAAAAACTGCATTTCCTGCAAAGGTAAGTAATCTGTAGGTATTTGTCGTTGTGGACTAATCCATATTTTTTAGCCTTGTATTTTTTGCAAAAACAACCCATTATAGCCTTGTATTTTTTGCAAAATCAACTTACCTTTGCCTTGTATTTTTTGCAGAACAAGTTGTTATGTCCAAAAAAAGTGATATTTATCTCCGTAGAACAATCGACAAAACGCTCTTAGAATGGAAACAATCTCCAAGGAGGAATCCACT
>JALVDO010000480.1 GCA_027008975.1 Saprospiraceae bacterium
ATCATTAAAGGAAGATCAGATGCTACCTTAAATCGACAGGGCGTCCGAATTGGCACAAGCGAAATATATCGCTCCGTTAACAAGATAAAAGAAATTAAGGATAGCCTGATTGTAAATTTGGAACTGGAAGGAGGGCAGCATTACATGCCTCTGTTTATCTTAATGGAAGGAGGCAATCAACTGGACGAAAACTTAGTTCGCCGTATAAAAAAACAATTGCGCTCCGATTACTCTCCTCGGCACGTTCCGGACGAAATTATTGTCGTCCCTGATATCCCATACACAATTAGTGGAAAAAAACTCGAAGCGCCCGTCAAAAAAATATTAATGGGAATCCCAGTTGAAAAAGCGGCAAATAAGGGAGCCATGCGCAACCCTGAGGCATTAGATTTTTTTGTTAATTTTTCAGACCGGTAACTCCGGCTATTTGAAATTACCGGTCTGAAAAATCTGTTCGTTACTTCAACTTAAAAGTCGTATTTCCTGCAAGGTACCCCTTGTTGTAAATTTCGACTTTATAAGTGCCTTTTTCGAACGACTTTCCGGGAGCCCACTTAACACAGGCTTTCGTTGGAGAGTTGTCGTAGTCAACCTCAACCATTTTAGTGAACCGCATATCATCATTAGTAGCCTGATTGATGAAAACACCGGATCCTAGATCATCAACAGCGATGGTTTCTCCTCTCGGATTTAAAATTCGGACCATAAAATTTTCGGTACCCGGATCGGTGATGTTATTTTCCGTCAGGTCAAAGCATATTCGCAATTCTGTAACATTCTTCGCATATCTCTTTTTGACTGCTTTTTTGTTACTTCGGATCTTGTATCCGGCGGCATCGATATTCTCAACCTTGATAACAGAGGCAATATTGACTTTTCTTGACAGTTTTGCTTTTTCCTGGCTCAACTTTTCTTTGTCGCTAATCAACATAGCTCTTTCTGAGCTTAGCTCAGCCGAATTCATTCTTTCGGCTTCTAAGTTACTTTGGAGACTAGAGTTTTGTTCACTCAAATCAGAATTCTGAGCGACCAATTCCTCATTCTGAGCGCGAAGCTGATTGATTTCTTCCTTATAGCTGGCAATTTGTGACTTCAAATTTTTCAGCTCCTTTCTAGCTTTCTTCAGGTTGCCCTTTACTGCAAGTAATCCCTCAATTTTTTCCTTTTGGGCAAGTAAGTCATCTTTTTGTTGCTCAATGAGCGCATTCAATTCCTCGTTGCTTCCATGCAACTCCTGCAGCTCCGCCAAAGCATCGTTATACTGCTCGTTTAGTTCGTCTTTCAACTTTGTTGTCTCTGAAAACTGTGATTCCAACTCCGAATTGGACTTGTTGAGTGAATAATTTCTAAACAACAGAAATACTGCTAATAGAGAGAGTGCAACAATTGCACCAATAGTCAAATTCTTGTTATTTGACGTGTTTGATTTTGTCGTTGACATAATAATTAATTTTTTTACCAATTTATAGAATGTTAGGAAAACGACTGCGGATGGTTTTTAATTGTGTAAATGTTTATCTTCTCTTATCGTTTCTATCGTATATTAATAGGTTTTTGTCCACATATTACTTACTTTTGGCGCTCGATTTTAGTAAAACAAACAAATATGTTACTTGCAGTACATCCCGATAATCCGGAAGGTAGGAAGATTAAGAAAATTGTGGAGACACTCCAAAGGGGAGGCGTTATTATCTACCCCAGCGATACAGTTTACGCACTTGGTTGTGATATTAAGAATTCAAAAGCTATTGATAAAATTTGCAAGCTAAGGGGTGTCGACTCCAAAAAGGCATCTCTATCTTTTGTGTGTAGAGACATCGGCCAATTGGGCGAATATACTGCTCAGATGGATAAGTCACTTTTCAAGTTGATAAAAAGAAACACACCGGGGCCATTCACTTTCATATTACATGCAAATAATCAGCTGCCAAGGGTTTTTAAAAACAAAAAACGAACTATTGGTGGAAGAATTCCAGATAATACGATTACCCAAATGATAATTGAAGAATTGGGACATCCTATTTTGTCCATGTCCTTGAAATCTGATGATGAAATTACAGAATACTTTACCGATCCGTACGACATCGAAGAAGATTTCGGAAACAGAGTCGATCTGGTTATTGATGGCGGCATCGGGAAATCAACTCCATCCACTGTCGTCGATTGTACCAAAGAGGAGATTGAAATAATACGTGAAGGCGAAAAAAAACTAAAATAATTTCACATATTTATAGAACTTTTTTACCTTTGCATCGCTTTTTTGAGAAAAGCCGATTTGGTGGGTATAGCTCAGTTGGTTAGAGCGCCCGTACGGGAGGTCGCCGGTTCAATTCCGGTTGCTTTTCGAGAAGGTAAACATGGTGGGTATAGCTCAGTTGGTTAGAGCGCTGGATTGTGGTTCCAGAGGTCGCCGGTTCAACTCCGGTTACTCACCCAAAGAGAGAAGAGCCCTTACAGTAATGTGAGGGCTTTTTTTGTGGGAGTGAACAATGGGCTGTGAGCTCAGTTGGTTAGAGCGCCCGTACGGGAGGTCGCCGGTTCAACTCCGGTTACTCACCCAAAGAGAGAAGAGCCCTTACAGTAATGTGAGGGCTTTTTTTGTGGGAGTGGACAACTGGGCTGTGAGCTCAGTTGGTTAGATTTTTAAGTTATTACCAATCAGTAAAAGCCTTATTAAAGACATCTTCCATTAGTTGAGTCAGGACGGCATCAATAGCCTCATCTTCAACATCTGCAAGGTT
>JALVDO010000481.1 GCA_027008975.1 Saprospiraceae bacterium
TTTACGGGCTGAACGTTTATTGGATTACTCCGAAAATATATCCAAAATTGCCCATCGGCATCCACAATCCATTGGAAATCGGAACAGACCTCGTCGCCAATGCCGTAGCCGCACACCAACGCTTCAAGACCAACTGCATCATCGTTGACTTTGGTACTGCGCTGACCTTTACTACCATAACAGCAGAAGGTGAAATCATCGGAGTCTCCATCGTGCCCGGGCTGATGACCGCCATCAATACCCTTTCAGCCAATACAGCACAACTCCCGGAGGTAGCCCTTGCGCCGCCACAATCCGCCCTTGGTCACAACACCACGACGGCAATCCAAAGCGGCATCTATTACGGCTATACCGGCTTGGTCAGAAACATGGTTGCTGAAATCAAAAGAGAGCTGAACAAGCCGTGTACCGTCATCGCCACCGGCGGACTTTCAGACCGGCTGAAAGACCTCTCCTCCCTGTTTGATAAACGCATCCCGACACTTACACTTGATGGGATGATAGAGATTTTGGAGATTTTTGTCAACCTCTGAATGAAAACCGGCGAATAGCCTTGATAAGCCTATCCGAAATTTGCCCGTTACAGGCTTTCTGATAATCCTCATAGGTACAGGGAATCAATCGATGACGCTTATTTTTAGATGTTTTCTTGATGGAAAGTTGTATCCACCAACGGTCACTCTTGGTACTTTTCCAAAAGGTAAAGGTGTGGTCTTGTGTCTGGACGACGTATTCGAGCATACCCGCGGTGGAAACGGGGAAGTCGTTTTTTCTGTGATAGACTCCGAAAAGGAAGTACCAAACCATTTGGGCAATCGTTTCGGGCGTTGGGTCATGAGCGATATTCATTTCTTTGTATCCAAGGATAGCAAACGACCTCAGTTTGTCACTCATCCCTGCATAACGGCAAAGACGGCAGGCTTCCTCCGAAGAGAATCCGCTCGATGAGGGTTGGTCTTGAGCGGGTGCTACCGCTTGTTTGAGTGCAGCAAGATGAAAGGTAAAAAGATCCGCATCCCGAATGATGGGTTCTGTAAGGGTCATGTCGGCTTTTGCCGTTCCCAGCCGGAGTGTGTCGAAATGATGTTTTTTTAGTACGCTAATCGGAGCGCTATCCGTATAGTGGATTTGATGACCGATGATATCTAAGTGAAAAATATTTTCGTGCACTTCGTAAAAGACGTCGTCCAAGTAGTACGGGAATTCTTTTGATTCAGAAGGAGAAATTTGGATGGTGCGATCGACAATTGAGACGTTGATTGCCTCTTTCAGAAATTTGAAAGAGCGGTATTGTGCCTTGAAATAATTCATGTCATTCCCGATTATTACCGGAATAATACCGGATTCCTGCAATTCTTTCAACAATGGAATTATAAAGGCAATTTCTTCTTTTTTGAAATTTCCTAAATCAACAATAGAAAGACTACTAAAGTGATTACTCATCCGATAAAGGTGTTCTCTTACGCGATCTGCTTCTTCTGCCCCCACTCCAATGATGGCAACGGAGGCATCTTTTATATCAAAATCCGTATCCTTTTGGAAAAAGCGAATAACCGCTCCAAGTCTGTAATCAGTCGCCTTCCGTAAAGCGACGGAGGTGGGATTTAACCAGTTTTGTAACATCGAAATGTAGTATTTTTATTTTAAACACCGAAGGTAGTTTTTTTTTTCATCTTTTAAAGATTTTGTGATTTTTTTATGAAGCATGTTGGGCTAAATTTAATGATAGATTAATAAATTATTTAAAAATTTGAGTTTGTAATGGCATTTGGCAACAAAGAGCCATAGGTGACAATGACAGACGGTCAAAACTCGAAAAATAGTGGTAAATCATTTATAAGTAGTATCTTTTGTATTATTTCAAATAACTATATAATCTATTTTTAAAAATATCTACATCCAATTCAAATCCCCTTAAATTATTATTTTTCTAATAATTACTTGAACCTATTGTGAAATAACCTTACTTTTGTTGCCGAATAGGCTCGGGACGCATTGTTGTCCCCTCGCTTGTTATATAATTAGATACTTTGAGAAAGCTATCAAAAGACATACCTTTTGAAGGGTGTTCGGTGTACGCCGGGCAATAGTATGATATGTTGGAGGTTTGGCACTATACACGTCAAGCCTTTTTGTGTTTTATACGCTACCTTTTATTCGGATAGAAATTGATTGGCTTTAAATTTTTAACCATGAACCGTTTAATTAAAATTCAATTCCTATGACAGTAACAAAACGATTATTATTGACACTTTTTTTAAGTGTGTTTTTTGTTTCTATTTCACATTTATCACATGCTCAGCGCAACAATAGTACGATTGTACCCAAGAATATGCTCGAAGTTGGCGTAAGCGGCGGCTATTTTTTCGTTGCGGGGGATATGGCTCAAAAACCCGGATATGGGGCAGCTTTGCATATTCGAAAAGCAACGGATTATATGTTTTCTCTTCGTCTTGATGGCTTTGCCGGCAAAGCGGCCGGAGAGTCGAGAAGTGGAACTCGTAATTTTGATATGACTTACTTTGCCGGTACTCTTTTTGGAGTGTTTAGTTTCAACTCATTTCGCTTCGATAAAAATGTGAAGAAGATTAATTACTACGCCTTAGTTGGAGGAGGGGGGAATTATTTTTCAACCAAATTCACGAATGAGTCAACCAGATTTGGAACCGTTGCCTACGGAGTCGCCCCTCATGTGTCTTTGGGTGCAGGTCTTTCATTTCGTCTTAGCCCGAGGATGAAC
>JALVDO010000482.1 GCA_027008975.1 Saprospiraceae bacterium
TGATGACAATGGCTCCACCTGGACGACAGATGTCGATATGTCCACAACACCGGTTGCGCTAAGTTTTGGGGTGACCGTAAAGTGGGGTTCCACCTCAGGACACACCTATGACGACCAGTGGTCATGGGCGATTGGCCCGGACTATCCGGACGGGCTGGTGGTCAAAAATGCACAAACCGGCATGGGCACCACCACACCGGATGCCAGTGCCAAGCTCGACATCAGCGCCACGGACAAAGGGCTGCTGATCCCACGTATGACCAAAGTACAAAGAGATGCCATAGGCACTCCGGCAACCGGCTTATTGATTTATCAAACCACCGATACCATGGGGTTTTATTATTACACCGGTATAAAATGGATCGTACTCACGGACGCATCGAGCGCCGTTACCAAACTCAATGACCTTATAGATGGCAAGTCGGATGATGACGGGACACAGGACGGCTCTTCCGTTTTCCTCGGCATCGATGCCGGGATGAATGACGACGCAACGGACAACAGGAATACGGGGCTGGGCTTCGAGGCATTAAAATCCAACACCACCGGAGCGAGCAACACCGCGGCCGGATACCATGCGTTGTGGAGCAATCTTACAGGGAGTTACAATACAGCCATTGGTGAATTCGCCTTAAAAGACAACACCACCGGATATGCCAATGTAGCCCTCGGACAACGGACTATGGAAAAAAACACGACAGGGTACAGAAACACCGCTTTGGGCCTGTCAGCCTTGAAAAATAACGACTCCGGCACTTATAATGTAGGTGTGGGATGGAATGCCCTTAATGATAATACCACCGGTTCTTCCAATGTTGCTATTGGAGTAAGAGCTCTCTACAATAACACCGACCGCTCCAACCTCGTAGCCATCGGTGATTCGGCACTGTTCCATAACGGTACCGGTGGAGTTACTGATCCTTTAGACGCCTCCGGCAACACCGCTGTAGGTTCAAAAGCCCTGTATTCCAACAGCACGGGGCAGAGCAACACCGCCAACGGATATAAAGCCCTGTATTCCAATACCACGGGGATTTACAACACCGCCAACGGGTATCAAGCTCTGTATTCCAACACCACGGGAGAGCAAAATACGGGAATGGGAGCTCAAGCCCTGTATTCGAATACCACGGGAGAAGGGAACATCGCCAACGGGTATTATGCACTGGTAGACAACACCACGGGGAGTTATCGAACAGCTGTTGGATATAGTGCCAATTCTAGTGGCGCTGCTTACGACAACTCCACAGGACTGGGCTATGACGCCGAGCCGGGAGCGAGCAATAAAGTCATGATAGGCAATTCTTCCGTCACATGGATAGGAGGGCACTCTACCTGGCACAATACCTCCGACGGACGGGTAAAAAACAATGTCCAAGAGGACGTCGTCGGATTGGAGTTTATCAAAGCCCTGCGTCCCGTGACCTATTACTTTGACAAAGACAAAATGGATGCACTGATCGGCACGGTCGATTCCAGCGACTACCCGGAGAAATACGATGTCAACAAAATCAAACAATCCGGTTTCATCGCACAGGAAGTAGCCCAGGCCGCCGAAAGCGTAGGCTATGATTTTAGCGGAGTGAGCAAGCCGGCCGGCGATGTAAAATACTACAGTCTCGCCTACGCCGAGTTCGTCGTCCCCCTCGTCAAAGCCGTGCAGGAGCAGCAGGAGATAATAGAGGAGTTGAGGCAAGAAAATGCTGCCATGAAATCCCAAATTCAATCCATTTTGGCACGGTTGGATTCCGTGGAAAAAACTCCAAAATCTGATTGATTCTTTTCGCAGGCATTGTCAATTTTTGGGCTTTTTTCCTTCAAAAAAACAATTCGCAAGGCTTAATACTTTCAATCCGGAAAGAAACCAGGGAAAACAACATCAAATTTTACTTTGAACACTAAAGGTGAACAGATTATCAATACTGATATTGTAAATAAAATAAAGAAACAATTAGAAAATCCGGATACGCAATATGGTTATATTAAAATGACCTGTTTTCTTAAAACAGAAGGTTTTATTAATAACAAAAAGAAAGTGTATAGACAGAATGGTTTTACACTGCTTAACATCATTTCTATTACAAAAAAAAGAAATCAAACATGTATGTGACACATCATTACGAAGCATCTGCAACCTAATGATTGCATAAAAAAAGCCATAAATGTTGAAGTGAGAAATGACAATGATAAACGATTTTCACCTCAAATAATACAAGAATTTTTTAAAGAGAACTAAATAAATCAAGTATTTACACAACCTTATACACCACAAGAAAACGGACACAATGAAAGTTTTCATACCATTTTATCCAGACACCTAAAAATGTGTAACTTTTGGTCATTAGAGGAATTAAATCAAAATCTAATTTTATTCTATTAAACATATATTAACACATGGATACATGCGTCAATTGCTTATACATCGCCTAGAATTTCTGGAATTTAAGGAAAAAAATCTTGTAGAAATGGAAGTAGATGAGAAAAAAAGGAAAATAAAATTTAGGCTCAAAATCAAACATCATGAGATTAAACAATACACGTCTGCTTAATCAAAATACGGTAAAAAAATCATCGTCGGTTTTGTGTGTATTACAAAATGCACTTCTTTACAACCTCACCCCCATCCCCCTCTCCTTCATATTCAAACTGTACATCGTATAAATATTTATGATGAAGGAGAGGGGGGCTTATGTTTTTCTAACTGTAGGAAATATCATTAGGGTAATATTCAG
>JALVDO010000483.1 GCA_027008975.1 Saprospiraceae bacterium
TTTTTAACTCCTGAAAGAAATAAAAATCCAACCACACCAAAGCTTCGAAAGAAAAAAGTGCTTCATTACTTTGAAAAACAAAAAAAATAGCTCACATTTGCATTATTATTTATATTTAGTCTAAATAAATATAGTGTAATGCAAAAAATATTTTTCTTTCTATTTTTGGTAATTTGTTTATCCTATTCGCTAGCGGGGCAAGCCCCTTCCTCCAAACCATCGAGTGGGTTTCGGATTGGCGGTTACGCCCAAATTGATTATAATCAACCACTTGGTAAGGGCATTAAAACAAATGGGGTGCTGGACATCCACCGATTGGTGACTACTATGACTTACCAGTTCAATGCCAAGACAAAATTTGTTTCGGAGGTAGAGTTTGAGCACGTCAAAGAAGTGGCTATTGAACAGGCTTTCCTTACCTATCGCCTGAATAGAAGCATCAATTTGAAAGCGGGATTGGTGCTCATACCGATGGGGCTTATCAACCTTTACCACGAGCCGCCTTCATTCAACGGCGTTGAGCGTCCTAACCTCGATAAATATATCGTGCCAACAACGTGGAGAGAAATAGGAATTGGGCTGACAGGAAATATTCAGGAGATGAATATTCATTACCAACTATATTTGGTCAATGGCTTCAGAAGTTATGCCAATGGGCAGGGGATGCTTCGGGGAGTTGATGGACTGAGAAAAGGAAGACAAAAAGGAGCTGAATCCATCGTTGCGAGTCCTAATATCAGTACCCGAATTGATTATTACGGTTTACCGAATCTAAAAGTCGGCTTGTCTATTTATCTCGGTAAGACCCAATCAGACCTCACCAATGGCATTTCGAAAACAGATAAAATCGCCCAGTCCCGTGCAGATAGCAGTATAATTGGTATCAGTATGTTGGCACTGGATGCCCGATATACGATAAAAAAACTAATGGTTAAGGGGCAGTTTATAGCCAGTAAATTGCAGAATACTGCTGCTTATAATGCTTTTACACAAAAGGATTTGGGTGCCGGATTGATGGGCTATTATCTCGAAGTTGCCTACAATGTACTTCCGAAAAAACAACAGACAAAGCTCTACCCCTTCATCCGATACGAAAGGTATAACACCCACCAAAAAGTCGATGAGGGAATCGATGTTAATCCGGAATATAACCGGCAGGAAATCACAATGGGTCTCACTTGGAAGATTGCCGATGGCGCGGTTTGGAAAGCCGATTATCAGTTTATAAAATCTAAAATCACACCGAAATTCAATTACCAACTGAATCTCGGTGTAGGTGTAAATTTCTAATGCTATGAGATTGATTTTACTACTTTTCCCGCTTACTTTTGTTTTTTTCCCTCCCGAATCACCTCTTTCGAGAGCGCAAATCATTCCTTATTTTGAAAAAAAAGCAAAAAAAATAATCAAAAAAGAATGGAAGGGGCAAACTATTCGCAAAGAGGAACAAATGACAAAGGACACCACTCCCCTATTCCCGGACAGACACCTTTTTAAATTATACAACAAAGAGGAGCAATTTATCGCCTATTTCATAATTTCAAAATCCTACGGCTGCCGAATAGGTGGCTGCAATGGAGGAGATTTACATCCTGCTAATGGCCCTTATGAAGCGTTCTATTATAGTGCCATTTTCAATCCGGATTTGACAATTCGTAGAGTTGACATTTTGGATTACCCCTCGGAGTACGGTTATGAGATTGGTGCCAAAAACTGGCTGCGTCAATTCAAAGGGCAAAAGCCCTGCGGTGGTCTCAAAGGCATTGATATTATCTCCGGCGCGACGGTCTCCTGCAATTCTCTAAGTGCAGATTTGGTAGATGTTTGTTGGCTCTTGAATGGTGAGTAGACGTGTGAGGGGAAATGAATTATCTGAGAATAAGTTGTGCCGATAAAAAACTTTCATTTTAATTAAAACCCCCATATCTTTGCGGCATGAAAAAAGAAACAAAAAGACAAAGACAGATAGCAGAAACGATAAAAAGACATTTTAGCGCAGTCCTTCAACAAGAGGGAGCATATATATACGGCGTCGAGCCACTTGTAACGGTAACAAATGTTAAAGTTACTCCTGATTTAAGCCTTGCTAAGATATATCTCAGCGTATTTAATACCGAAAACAAACAAGCAGTTATCCTACAGATGGAGTCTGACAAAAAAAACCTCAAGCAGGCATTTGCTAGTAGAGCTAGAAAACATTTGCGAAGGATTCCTCGCCTCGATTTTTATCTCGATGACACTTTGGATGAGATGTACCGGCTCAATCAAATGTTTGACGATCTAAGCAAGAAGTAATTGATTGTACCAAATTTCCACAAAAAAACGGGCTACCCAAATCAATGAGCAGCCCGTCCTTTATCTCAATTTTTATTCAAAAAATCAATTCTTGAATACCTTAAAGGTATCTACATCTCCGTTGTCGTAAATCAATCGTAGGAAGTAAGTTCCGGCGGATAGATTATCGAATGACAACTGATGGCGCTTTTGTGTTCCGTCAATCGGGTACGTCTTGACTAATCTGCCAGTTGGAGCATACAATTGCACCTCAACCTCCTGATACTGATTATCGAACAACTCAATGGTCAAGTCAGCATTTACCGGATTCGGATAAATCATGGCATTGGCATCGTCGTCATAATTATATCGGAGCATCAACTCTGACACATCAGAATATTGACGTATTCCATTTTGTTCATCAATTGCCAATACCCGGTAGTATAGTTTACCGTA
>JALVDO010000484.1 GCA_027008975.1 Saprospiraceae bacterium
TTATGCGCTAAGGCATACTGCACACAATCGGTCAAACTCCAAACTTGCTGACCACAAAGCGGCAGGGTCGAGATGAGAAAGACGGTTAGATAAATTAGGATTCGCATGGTAATTATTTAGTTTGTAATTCGGAAGGTCTGCCCCCCGAAATCACTAACAAATATAATCCAATCTCCGTGCCATAATTTGAATCATATTGACTATCAAATAGTTATGTAGCAACACAAGGAAAGAAATAAAAAGAAGTGTCAAAATATTTTACATGTAGTGTTTACTATTTTTACAATTGTCAGCCAGTGCAACCACAGGTCGCAGCGAGCAGCTAAAAATTGACATAAAGACTATAAGCAATCCGACTTAAAGCGGACAAATCAAGTGAGAAAATATAATAAATATCAAAAAAGTTCTTAATTTAAGAACAAAAGTTTTACCTTTGCGTTAGATAAAAAAAGGAATGAAACGGATAGTAGCAAAAAGGACATTACGGGAATTTTGGGAAAAACATACAGATTCAGAACAGTATTTGAAGACATGGTATAAAACGGCGAAAAATTCAGACTGGAAATCACCAAATGAAGTGAAACAAACATATGTGAATGCCAGCATATTGAAAAATAGTCGAGTGGTTTTTAACATAAAAGGAAATTCCTATCGACTGGTGGTGAAATTTAATTACGAAAGACGATGGGCATTTATTAGATTCATAGGAACACATCAAGAATACGATAAAATTGATGCGGACACTGTATAAAAAATAAATTATGAAAATACGACCAATAAAGACGGAGGAAGATTACGAAAAAGCACTGGCGAGGTTGGACGAAATATTCGATGCGCCACCAAATACAGAAGAAGGAGATGAAGCGGAAATATTAGCTTTGTTAATTGAAACCTATGAAGACAAATATTATCCCATATCAGATCCTGATCCAATTGAAGCGATAAAAATTCGTATGGAAGACATGAATTTAAAGCAAAAAGACTTGGTAGGAGTGATAGGAGGAAAAAGTAGAGTATCAGAGGTGTTAAATAGGAAAAAGAGATTGACAGTCGAAATGATACGAAAATTGGAAAAAGCATTAAATATTTCAGCATCAGTATTGGTAAATAGTTACCAATTGACAAAATAAAAAAACAAAAGTCTGAGAATCCCGCTAAGTATCTACGCTGGTTCTACCCGCTGGCTTCCGCAGGCCGTTATTCAAATATCTATGTTTGGGATGCTTCGCCAACTGATATAATTGCCCCTTGAGGTTTTAACATCTTCATCGCCCCCATAAATCAAATTTAAAATGGAGGAATCTTCCAAATCGTGAAGCCTTTTCCAGTATTGTAAATTATCCAATAGACCGGGCAGACGGGTTTTCGAAGATTTTACTTCAAAGGGAAGCAGTAATGAGCCTTTTTCGACGAGAATGTCAATTTCCTTTTTTTGACTATTTTGCCAAAAATAAAGGTTGGAGTTTTTCCCGGCATTGAATCTGATTTTCAGGAATTCGTTAATTACATAGTTCTCAAACAGACCTCCTTTGAGATAATGGGTCTTTAATTGATCGCTATTCTCTATATTCAGCAGGCTACAGGCAAGTCCGGTATCATAAAAGAAGAGTTTCGGGGACTTAATCAATCGCTTATTGAAATTTTTGTAATACGGTCGGAATAGGTATGCAATATAACTGGCTTCCAGTATGGACAGCCATGATTTTACGGTATTATGACTTATTCCTGCGTCGGAGGCGAGGCTTTGGAAATTGACTATTTGCCCTATTCTTCCTGCACATAACTTTAAAAAAGTGATGAATGAATTGAGGTTTTCAAGATTCTTGATTTGTCGAACATCTCTTTCCACGTAGGAGGCGATATAGTGCGGATAAAAATCAGTTGGATTTATTTCCTTATCATAGAGGCGTGGATACCCCCCTTTAAAAACTATTTCTTCATAGCTACCAAATTCAAAATTGGCGTTTTTTGTCAATTCTGAATAGGAGAATGGCAATAATTTCAGTGAAGCAGTTCTTCCTGCCAGCGTTTGGGTAATCTTTTCTGTCAGCAAAAAGTTTTGAGAGCCGGAAAGTGCGAAGTGAATATCTTTGCTGTCCACTACTCCCTGCAAATAAGAAAACAGTTCAGGAACATTTTGAATCTCATCAAAGACTGCTCCATTGGGATAATTATCCAAAAAGCCCCGTGGGTCAGATAGGGCGAGTTGTCTGTTATCAATATCTTCTAATGATACATAGGGCAAGTCTGAATAGATGTGTTTGAGTAGCGTTGTCTTACCCGTCTGACGAGCTCCCGTCAAGGTTAGAACAGGAAATTTACCGCGTAATTCCTTTATTTTTTCAGAAATATCTCTTTTTATCATAATGCAAAGATAATGATTTTTGTGTAAATCCGCAGTCTGACTGCGGATTTGTATAAAATAGCTGATTGAAAATGTTTTGTAGCGGCTACAGAAGTCACTGACACCATAAAAAGTGTCAAAATATTTTACAGTTTGTGCTTAATAGCTTTGTAATTCCTTACCTTTGTTTTGCATGAGGGGTAGGAATGGCTTGGTGACGCTGAAAGCGTTACGGAGCGCAGCGAACCCATGGATGACAAATGACGCTTCAGGTCATTGTTGTTAACCCGACCCGAACGCAGTGAGTGGGCATGCCCTAAATATTTCAGAAAGGAAAAAATATAATGAGTAATAAAATCCTGATAGTAGATGACAAAAAAAGTG
>JALVDO010000485.1 GCA_027008975.1 Saprospiraceae bacterium
AGGGATTGATAAAGTTGTTACCCTTTCGGATTATCGCGATTTGGGATTTGCTGAAAACTACGGTTATTTTATCGACGAACTAGGACTACTGACACGTGGTATCGTCGTTGTCGATAAAGACGGTGTCGTCCGACACGTGGAGTACGTTCCGGAGGCGACAGACGAGCCCGATTACAATGCTGCGCTTGACGTTGCGAAGAGTCTAGTGTAAATATTCATAGGCAGTCAGCAGTTAACCTGTCAGGTGTGCTGACTGCCTACTGAATTACTTCGTTAGAAGAGTCGTTGTTTATCTAATCAAATCGTTCCAGAAAGTCGTCATCCAATAGCTCGGAATCAGAAATTCTATCTTCTTTTTTGATATACCATTTTAAAATCCGGTAGCCAATAGTACAAGAGATAATCCCGAAAATAATGGCGATGATAGCCGGACTCATACTATTCAAATCCTCCATATTTGAATCAGAAACCGTATAGATAAAATAGCTGGCAATGACGAGCCCACCAATAAAAGTTCCTAAATAATATAGTGCAACTCCGAGAATGGCGTAGCCCCACTTACTTTTGTTGAATTCCGCAGCAAGGTCATAAAAGGTCTTTCCTATGAAGTATATAAGTACGAGTCCTAACATTTGGTTAAATTTTATATGATTCGGGGTGCTTGCCCGGATCTTTTAACTACAAAAAGCATTATACGCCATCTTGAGGTTTTCGGAAATCAATTCCGCCATACGCCCTTCGATATGATGACGTTCAAGCATGTGTACGACTTTGCCGTCCTTGAATAATGCAATGGAAGGAGAAGACGGTGGATAGGGGTACATAAATTCCCTTGCCTTTTCTGTCGCTGCTTTATCAACACCGGCAAATACCGTAACCATCTTGGTGGGCGTTTTTTCATTGTCCATAGACATCAGTACACCCGGACGCGCATTACCCGCCGCACAACCACAAACGCTGTTTACCATGACCAATACCGTATCATTTTCCGTGATTGCCTTTTCGACTTCCTCCGGAGTATGTAATGCCTCAAATCCTCTACTTGTCAATTCCGCCTCCATCGGCGCTGTTAATTCTGGTGGATACATATTATTTTTTTTGTGAAATGTTTATTAACATTTACAAACAAAGAATGTCGGTGAAAGTTTAAAAGGATATGGTGATAAAAAAAATAGTTGCACCTGCAACTATTTATAAAAAAAGTATTACCTTTGCCGGAAATGACAAACGGATGCTTCCTGAGTTTGATGATTTATTATTCCCCTGGATAGGAAAAACGGCAAAGGTCGGTTCCTTTTTTCTGTCGGAGGTATTCCGTCTGCATCAGATTGATTTGAATAAGGAACAATTTCTTTTATTGCTGAAACTGTATCAACAGGACGGGCGTCCGCAACAGCAATTGGCTTTTATCACCAATCGGGATAAAACCTCGCTGGCACGGTTGATTACGACATTGGAGAAAAAAGCACTCGTGAAAAGAGCCGTTTCCAAAGAAGATAAAAGAATCAACCTCATTTACCTGACGACAAGCGGACGGAAACTCTTTCAAAAGACACTTCCCATCGGGAAAAAAGCGCTTGAAAATGTACAATCGGGCATTTCGGAGGAAGAAATTACCATCACCATTCATACCCTAAAAAAAGTAATGGAGAATATATTGAAGGAGAAGCAGCAGATTTGTAAGCGATGACTTTTAAGATAAAAACAAACAAAATGGCACGAAAAATAATATTGGCAGCACTCGGTATATTACTCGTTATCGGGTCGATGCAGGTCGCAAAGCGGATGATTGCAAACCGGAAAAAGCCGAAACAAAAATTTGAGAAAATCATCAAAACCGTCTTCACGGAAGAGGTCATCAATCGGGATATTCCGGTAAGCATCACGACAAGCGGGCGGGTCATGGCGAAAAACAGGCTGCAATTATTTACCGAAGTGCAAGGGGTGCTTGAGTACTCCAGCCGCGACTTCAAGCCGGGGACTTATTATCCGAAAGGAAGTATTATCCTGCGCATCAACAAGGATGAAATACGAGCTAATTTACAATCAATGAAGAGCAATCTTTATACGGCGCTGACGAAGTTGTTGCCCGACTTGAAGTTGGACTTTCCGGATGCCTTCCCCAAATGGGAAAAATATATCGCCTCGTTTGACATCAACAAGCCATTGGCTGATTTGCCGGCAACGGCTACGGACAAAGAAAAGTTTTTTATCTCCGGCAGAGGAATTTATTCCAGCTTTTACAATATCAAAAACGCGGAAGTTAAGTTCACCAAATATACCATCCGTGCACCGTTTTCGGGTGTTTTATCGCAGGCGATGGTCGATATTGGTACCTTGGTTCGCCCCGGACAAAAGCTGGGCGAGCTGATTGACCCCAACGTATATGAACTGGAGGTCGCCATCAGTACGGCGGATATGGATCTGCTCCAAAAGGGGAATACAGTGACTTTACAAAACATCGAGCATACCAAGACTTATACCGGTAAGGTGGTACGGGTAAACGGCGTTGTAGATGCCGCCTCCCAAACGGTGAAGGCGTATATACAGGTGAAGGGCAAGGACATAAAAGAAGGGATGTTTCTCGAAGCAATGCTGGAGGGCAAGGTCGAAAAGGATGTCTATGAAATGGACAGGAAATTATTGGTCAATAATCAGGTGTTTACCGTGAAATCCGATTCGATACTGACTGCTGTGGCGGTAACGCCGGTTCATTTCAATGA
>JALVDO010000486.1 GCA_027008975.1 Saprospiraceae bacterium
GCTGACGATGTAGTAAACGGGTACATAATCATTGGGGTTGATATCAAGATCCAAAAAACGACGCAATGCCCGATTGGGTATGGGAACTTTTACTTTAGTTCCGGGTTTGGCATTCCTTTCCTTCAGCCCTTCGTTATAATAGTACAATTCCTCCACGGAAAGACCATAAAACCGAGCAAGGGAATAAAGCGTCTGCCCCGGCTCCAATTGATGAATGACATACTTATTCTGAAATTGATCTATCTTTAGGAAAACGCTATCTGTTGGAAGAATGTAATGAAGGCTATCACCCGTCATTACGGATGCGTTGGCCGTTATAATAACAAAGAAGGACAACAGCAGAACGGTTATCCCTGAAGCAATAATGTGTTTTCTCATAATTTTTCCCTTCGGTTGTTTACACCACAAAATTAAACAAAATGAGGGAGATATGCAAAGATCAAATTTTCTTCTTTTCCACTTTGATATCACCTATTGTCACACTAACTTTTATACTAGGGTAATAATCTCCCGGAGGTTTCACATCGAGTTGTTCGATATATTCATTGGGGCGGGAAGTGGATACTTCAAAAAACTTCGGCAACTCAATACGCCCATTTTTTGCGGAAAGCTCATATCCATATAGCTGTGGATTCGGCAATAGCAATACGACATCGGATTTTTTTGCTTCGATACTCAAATCCAATAATTCATCCTGAGAGGAGATTAACACCTTTCCGTATTGTGCTTTAATGTCAAAATGCCCTCGTATATCGGTGAGGGTTATATCTGAACGACGCGCATTGACAGCCATTGTACCATCGATACGTTGCCCGAATAAGTCCCCAAACCGGGTTGACACATTCAATATACCAACAATATCGATGAGGTTGATTTTGCTGTATTCGCTATTAATCTTTAGGCTTCCGGTCAATTGGGAGACGTTGGCTTCCCCAAAGTGATTTTTGATGTAAACGGGACAGGACTCCGGTAGAAATATTTTGTATCGAACGAGGAGTGTGGAAGCCACTTTCCCCTCATCCTGCCCGCTCTTTAAAAAATTGCGAAGATAAATCTTGTTTTTAATCCGCTTCATCACATAGTGTAGGGATTCCAAATCCTTTTCGGCAATGGTGACATCGGTGTGTTTGGCAATTAGCTCCATCGCGACAAAAATTTCATCTTTATCCCACGTATCAATAGTCACCAATGCCTTTTCGCCCTCGACATTGAGTTCGTAGCCCTCTTTGTAGGAAAAGTGTTTCTCCACCTTTTTGGTTACAACCTGAAGCACCGCCCCCTGTGCCAAAAGATTGCTTAAGAAAAACGGTAAAAGCCCGATAAAAAGCGATTTTTTTACTAGTATATTCATAGGTAATGATTATCCAAACATTAATTCGACCATTTTTTTAACGATGGCCGTACGTTCCTTTTCTATTTGAGCGATTTGGGTAATAATATTAGCATCCTTTCCGTATCGTTCCAGCATGATTTCCGCTTCTTTTTTGGCGTCGTCCAATTCCTCCATTTCCATTAGCAAATCATCCGCATCAGGGGTGGTCTCAACGATAACGGAGTTGGAAAAAGCCTGCACGACCTCCCGTATAGCCCCTTCATCCTCGTTCCAGTCGATGGAAATATCCTCCATCGGAGTTGTTTCTGTGGTGTAGGCCATCGTCATCGTTTCCCTGCCTTGATTATTTGCAAAATAGATACCAACGGCGACCAACAATAGTAAGGAAGCGGCAATGGCTAATTGGCGTAATGGGAAAAGCCGCCGAACAATTACCTCGTCTTTCCGTGGTGGCTTTGCCAGCTCTTCTTCGATATTTGTCCAGGTATTAGCAGGAGGGCTATAAACAGGCAATGCCCGGGCACGAAGGACGATCTGCTCATCCACTTCGAGGTCGTTTAAAGTACCTACCACCTTTTCCCACACCAAAGCAGGCGCCTGATATTGCGGCAAATGCTCCAGTGCTTCTTTTAATATATGACGATTAGTCTCCTTCATAGTTAATTCTCAATAATTGGTGACAAAACTTCCCGTAATTTTTTCTTGGCGTAAAATAATTGTGACTTAGACGTTCCGACGGAAATGCCCAACATTTCAGCTACCTCTTTATGAGCGTAGCCCTCGATTTCTATCAATACAAAAACAGCCCTGTAACCCTCCGGCAACCCCTGAATCGCCTGCTCCAAGTACTCGGTATCCAGTCGGTTATTTCCCCAGTGAATGGTTGCATTTTCAGCGCGATAATCAATGGGTTCCGTTTCTTTTACTTTTCGCAAATAACTTAGGGCTGTCCGTACGACGATGGTCTTAATCCAGGCGCCGAGGGTAGAACGTTGCTGGAATTTGGGTAAAGCGCGAAAGATTTTGACAAAGGCTTCCTGTAAGACGTCATTAGCCGCCTCAAAGTCATTGGTTATCCGATACGCGACGGTGTACATGGCGTTGCAGTACTTTTCATATAGCTGTTTTTGAGCCAGTCTGTTATTGGACAGACAGGCTGCAATGAGTTCTGTTTCTGTCATTCTACTAGTCGTTGTCATGGCGTTGTCGGCATGTCTGTGATATAAGGAGTTGTTTTTTAGGAAATAGGTTGTATGAACGGGTATTAGCTCCACAATTTTCCCAAGCTCGTTTTTAGCCTACGTTTTGAAATGTACTCTTTAGTGCGACTTTTCGGGTTAGATAAAATATCAATCAATTGCATTAAAACTATCCCCGAGGACA
>JALVDO010000487.1 GCA_027008975.1 Saprospiraceae bacterium
TTTCCTCTGCGCTTTTTTTATGGGTGCTTATCGCCCCCATCCATAATTCAAAACCGTAAAAAAAACTTCAACCACTTGAGCTTGCCTTTATACGGTGCATACCTTACGGGAATATCCAACCAATTCCCACGCCACACCACCGGCTTCTCATGGGTAAAAGCTTCAAAGGTATGAACACCATGATAACGCCCCATTCCGCTATTCCCAATCCCACCAAAGGGAAGGTGCTCATTGGCGAAATACACGAGCGTATCATTCACAACACCACCACCGAAAGAATATCGTCGAATCATGCGCTCCGAAAAGTCAATGGACTTGGAGAAAACATAAAGGGACAAAGGTCGCTCATAGCGGCCGATAATCCGCTCAATGTCCGCTTCTGTTTCGTAAGATAAAACAGGAAGGATGGGTCCGAATATTTCGTCTGCCATCAAAGGGCTGTCCAAGGAAGGTTCATCAACAAGCGTCGGCGCAATATACAAATCTTCCGTACGATAATCCCCTCCAATTAGTATCTGCTGTCCCTCCAAAAGTTGTACCAGCCTGTCAAAATTGCGTCGGTTAATAATACGGGGAAAATCGGGTGACTCCCCGGGGTTATCCGTATAAGCAGCCGCAATTTCCTCGCGAAAAGCTTCAACTATCTGCTCCTTCACTGCCCGGTGCACCAACAAATAATCCGGTGCGATACAGGTCTGCCCACCGTTAAAAAACTTCCCCCAAACCAATCGCCGAGCTACCAACTTCACATTGACGTCGGCATTGATTATACAGGGATTTTTGCCTCCCAGCTCAAGGATGGTGGGCGTCAGATATTCTGCTGCCGCTTTGGCGACAATTTTGCCGACTTTAACACTCCCCGTAAAAAAAATCAAATCCCATCTTCGCGACAATAACTCCGAAGCCACCTCTACCCCACCCTGAACAACTTCTACCTCCGATTCGTTAAATACAGAACGTATAATTTCTTCGACGACCTTGCCGGTATGCGTTGCCAATTCAGAGGGCTTCAACGTAACCGTATTTCCCGCCGCAAATGCACCAATCACGGGTTGCATGGTCAATAGAAAAGGATAATTCCACGGACCAATAACCAGAACATGACCGTATGGCTCCCTGTAAATATAAGCCCTTGACGGAAAATTGAGTATCGAAGATCGCACCCTGTGTGGAACCGACCACCTTTTGATATTTTTGATAAAATAGCGCAATTCGCTCAAGACAATTCCCCACTCAGAGGCAACGCTCTCGAAGGGCGATTTTCCAAAATCAGCATGAAGGGCATCCAATATATCCATTTCGCGCTTTTCAATGACTCCTTGAAGAGCGATTAATTTACGATGCCGTTCCGCTACGGGAACAATCTGTAAAGGATTAGGCTTAGAATTTATCTCTTTTTGAAGCATTTTTTTAGATTTAGCGTTAAGCTAAAAAAAAACTGCTATCTTTCCCAAAAATTTATTAAAAAAACGATGCCATGCGACAATTTTCATTCATTCTGATATTCATTTCTTTGATTTCCTTGACAGGATGCAACTCAAAAAGTGAACCATCCAATACCACCAACGACTGCAATCGTCCTAAATATGCCATCGTCATCCACGGAGGAGCCGGCACGATTAAAAAGGAGAACATGACGCCTGAAAAAGAGGCGGCGTACAAACAAAAACTCAACGAAGCACTCAATACCGGCGAAGAGATACTGAAGACCGGTGGTAGTGCTATGGATGCCGTCGAAGCAACGATTCAGGTAATGGAAAATTCTCCACTATTCAACTCGGGAAAAGGTGCCGTTTACACCCACGAAGGCACCCACGAATTAGATGCCTCTTTTATGGATGGAGCAACCCTCAATGCCGGAGCCGTCGGCGGTGTCACCATCGTCAAAAATCCCATTCGTGCCGCCCGGCTGGTCATGACCAATTCGCCCCATGTGCTGCTAACCGGTAGCGGGGCTGACCAATTTGCCATCGATCAAGGGCTCGACACCGTCCCCAACACTTACTTTGACACCGAAAGCCGATACAAAAGCCTGCAAAAGGTACTCGAAAAAGAAAAACAGGGAATGGGTTATCTCGAAGAGTGGCCTGATTATAAATACGGAACCGTCGGCTGCGTTGCACTGGATAAAAACGGCAATATTGCTGCCGGTACTTCGACGGGAGGCATGACTAATAAACGCTACAACCGCATTGGAGACTCCCCCATTATCGGTGCCGGCACTTACGCGAATAATCAGACCTGCGGCGTCTCCTGCACCGGGCACGGCGAGTACTACATTCGCTATGCCGTAGCCCACGACCTCTCCGCTCAATTGGAATACACCAATCGCTCATTAGAGGCAGCTGCCAACGAAATCATTCACCATAAATTAATGAAAGCCGGAGGCTCAGGAGGTCTGATTGCCATCGATAAGTGTGGAAATATCGTAATGGACTTTAATACCGCCGGAATGTACCGCGGGTATGCCAAGCCACAGGAACGCGTAGTAGAGATTTACAAGCAAAAGTAACACCATATTAGGGGCGTGCCCATTCTAAATTTATTATTTGTCAATACCTTTATTTTCCTACACCAATAACCTCGGGAAAGAACACAATCAATAATAACACCAATAACTGGATAATTAAAAAAGGAATTATCCCTCGATAAAGATGAATAGTCTTGACTTCCGGGGGAGAAACGCCCTTTAGATAAAAAAGGGAG
>JALVDO010000488.1 GCA_027008975.1 Saprospiraceae bacterium
GACTCTGTAAAAAAAATGGTAGCATTGGTACTATCGGGCAGTAATTCCTCATCCAAATACCATTGATAACCAGCGTAAGATTCGGCTACAGCCAAATGGTCATCAAAAACATCAACTGTTGGCGTAGAGGGAGAACTATTCCCAACCGTGAATGAAAAAACCTTTTGGCATCCGGAAGCATCACTAACCGTCACCGTATAATCGCCGGAAGTTAAATTTTCGAGGGTATCGAGCGTCGCACCGTTGGACCAGGTGTAGGTCACCGCACCTTCGCCTGTAGCAGCCAAGGCAATCATTCCATTGGCATCTCCCAGGCAGGATTCGTTACTTACCTGAGCGGAAACCGCTAACTGGGTACACGATTCGACAATCTTATATATCTTGCCGTAAATGAGATCACCGATAAAGAGTTCTCCACTTGAATTCTCTCCAAAGGTGGAATAGTTATCAAAGGAAGCATCTGTTAGTATTTCATTAACCCACTCGCCAGTGTCATCGCGATGCAGTGCCCAAATGATTCCGGTACAATAGTCTGTGTACAAATACCATCCGGTCAACCCCGGATTTTCCGTGCCACGATAGACGTATCCCCCGGTCACAGAGCAGCCGCCTGTCGAGAAATCGTGTGGATAGCTGTGGATGGGCGGCATATAAGGACCTCCGCCACAAGAAGTTGGCTCGTAGTGCATGAATCCTTCGTAGCAATTCCACCCGTAATTTTCACCTCCGGCACTTTCCGCAGGCTGGAAGTCAATCTCCTCCCATTCATCTTGTCCGACATCGGCTATCCAAAGATCCCCTGTCTCTCTGTCAAAACTAAATCGCCAAGGATTTCGAACGCCCAATGCCCATATTTCATCCAATACACTATCATCGCCAACAAACGGATTATCGGCAGGAATGCCGTAGGGATTACCGGTATCAATATCTATGCGAAGTATTTTCGCCAACAAAGCCTGTCCGTTTTGCCCATTACCATACGGGTCTCCTCCCGATCCTCCATCGCCCATTCCAATATACAGATACCCGTCGGGACCAAACTTGATACACCCCCCATTATGATTAGAATATGGCTGATCGATTTCCAATATAATCACCTCGCTATCGGGGTCCGCCTGATTGGGGTCCTCTTCGGAAACCGAAAACCTGCTAACTCTCGTATCTCCGGAATTGTTGGTATAATTGACGAAGAAATAGCCATTATTAGCATAATCGGGATGAAACGCCAAACCCAATAATCCCCGCTCATTGGCATTGTCTCCGACCCTAGACCTGATATCAAGGAAAGGCGTGCTCAAAACAGTTCCCGCTCCTGATATTACTTTAATTACCCCCTGTTGCTCGGTGATGAAGAGACGTTCATCTCCTGCATTTTCGATGTCTGTAGGTTGCGTCAGCCCGGTTGCAAACAATTCCAGACTAATTTCAGGCTGGGCAAAAAGGGCATGTCCTACGAGAAGAAAGAAAAGAAAAAACGATGTGTATAACTTCATAAAGCTGCTATTTTCGCAGCAAGATAATACATTGTGATGAAAACACAGAAAGAGTTGATTATCTCTTTTGCTAAAAGCCGACAAAGCACAAAAAAAGCCCATCGAAAAATCGACGGGCTCAGGTAGTAGACCCACTAGGATTTGAACCTAGACTAACGGCACCAAAAACCGGTGTGCTACCATTACACTATGGGTCTGGACCTGCTTTTTAATAAAGCGACGCAAAGATATAAACTTTTTTTTTATGAAAAAAGTTCCCAGAATATTTTTTTGAAAAAAAATCACCTCAATACCATACCTTTGCAAAAAACAGTCGACACACTATGGCTAAATTCACCAAAAGAGAAACGTTTCGGAATATCAGCAAATCAAAGGAAGGAAAAATTGAAAAACCGGAAGTCGTAGGTATGCGACTCAATAAGTATGTAGCGCACTGCGGTATTTGCTCCCGCCGGCAAGCTGCTGAATACATCAAAGAGGGACTGGTGGCTGTCAATGGAAAAATCATCCTGCAGCCTGGCTACCAAATTAAAAAAGGCGACAAAGTCACTTATCAGGGAAAACCTATCCAACCGGAGGAAAAACTGATCTATCTACTTATGAACAAACCAAGAAATGTCATCACGACTGTCAAGGATGAAAGAGGACGCCGAACGGTAATCGACATAATCGGCGACAAAGTAAAGGAACGAATCTTTCCGGTTGGGCGCTTAGATAAGGATACGACGGGTTTGCTGCTATTGACCAACGATGGGCACCTTGCAGACAAGCTTATGCACCCTCGCAATAACGTCACCAAATTCTACGAAGCTGAGCTCGACCGCCCCTTTGATAAGAAAGACCTCGAAAAAATGCGAAAAGGGCTGGTACTCGAAGATGGTCCCATCAATATCGACGGAGCAGATTATGTAAAAGGAAAACCAAAAAATGTGGTCGGCGTAGAGATTCATAGTGGTCGGAATCGCATTGTTCGCCGGATGTTTGAACACTTGGGCTACAAGGTCAAACGCCTCGACCGCGTCTATCTTGCCGGATTGACAAAGAAAGATTTGCCCCGAGGGTATTTTCGTCATTTAAGTGAACGGGAGGTGATTATGTTGAAGCATTTTGTGTGAAAGAAGGGGGCGCTAAGAGCGCTAAGGGCGGTAGTTGTGGCTCGCTAAGGGCGCTAAGAGCGCTAAGAGTGACAGTTGTGGCTCGCTAAGGGATTAG
>JALVDO010000489.1 GCA_027008975.1 Saprospiraceae bacterium
AACTAAATAAAACACCATCCTCCTTAGAATAATCCGTTGTAAAAACAACACCCGACAAGGCGGGTGACAGTGTTGTAAAAGTATAGGTGGAAAGGTAGATATTTTGGAAATTGCCCGCTATTTTTTTCAAATTGGTTTCTGTTGCCAATTCGTCTAGCAATAAGGAGACCTCACTTTTTTTTGATGTGGCCATATCGGCAATTTCAAAGACGGGAAGCAATGCCACGGGATTGGCATTGATGCGTTCACCATCGCTACTGATTGCCACCAGTTCGGGATTGATGCGCAGCGTTGTATCAAATAGCCACGCCGTGCGGAAATCGATATAAGCCTGCTCGTCCGCCTTAAAATCCGCACCGGCCAACAACAGGTCTTTCTCTGCATGTTGGGCGTTTTTTTTGTCAAAAAAAACAGTAGCCGAAGTCGTATAAGAGACAGCAAAATCCCTGATAAGGTAATCGTATTTGCGCGCCGTGTATCGCCTTGGCTTCTGCTGGATAAATACTTCAAACGGAATACCACTGAGGTATTTCCCCGGTATGATTAAAAGGGACTTTTTCTTCGATAGAATACCGGAGAATGGCGCTACCAACGTCTGGAATAAATCGCTGCCTATCTTTCCGATTTGCTTCGTTTTATTTTCTTTGATTGCCATCAAAAAATCAGGTGCTTTTTGTGCTAAATTTCCGACAGGACTAATAAAAAGGGATTCTTCGTCTTTTGTCAGGGCAATGCCAACAATGTGGGATTCACCACAATGATAAATGAGAAGTGCCTCGTCGGCAGCAAGCTGACGCTGAACATCCGGTACTTCAATCGTGCCTTTCTGATAATGTTTTGAGAAAAACGCTGTATGATTTACTGCCGCATTCATCTGAAATTGGCGGTATTCCTCCTGCAATTGGCGGAGTTGCTTCTGAACGGAAACCTTTTTGTGATTGACGGAAAGGATGGCGATGCTTTCCAGTATTCGCCTTACGTACTGCCGGTCTCTATTGACGAGCGGGTCTTCTTCTATCGTTTTCGGAATCATCGCCTGTCTAATTTTCATCCTGGTCAACTCCGCAAATCTAAATGCTTCGTGAAGGTAGGAATCCTCCCCTGTCAATTGATACAATCTGGCAGCAGCATAAGTCCCCCAATTACACATATCCGATGTCCGGGTTACGAAATCAAGTTTTTCTCGTGGCGTTCTAAGCAAATCATAACTTTCATAAAAATAGCCTCTTGCTGCTTCGCATTTGCTTAGCGCTTCGAGTAGGGATGTTTCATTTTCCTCCTCTTCGAGCAAATCGACACGGGCGAGTAATGACCAAGCTTTGACTAGTATCCCCTCCCCTACTTTAAGGAAGCATTCCGGGTGTCCAAGTATTTCGATACAACGATTGAGGTGCCTTTTTGCCGTTTTCCAATCCCCATTCGCTACGTCACGGCGTCCCCATTCGAGATATACTTTGGCGACAGCCGGATGAAATTCACCAATGCTTCTTCGATAGACATCCATTGCCTGCCGAAAATACCAAATGGCTTTTTCGTCATTGGCTTCTGTCGCGCCAAGTGCACCATACGCCTTACCCGCCAATTGGAAGTTGTGAAAGGTACCCAGAGCTATTTTCAAACTTTTTGAAAACCATTTTTGGGCGGAAGCCCTGTCATCCAACTCCCTGTAAATCATCCCAATTTCAAAGTCTGTTTTAGCGATATGAATGTGGTTTTCATCCAGCTCGATAGACATAATATCGAGAGCACTTTGGTAATAATCCAAAGCCTTTTGATAATCTTTTAATTGTAAAAACACCTTGGCAATGGAGATGTTAATCTCTGAGGAAAGCATAGGATCATCGGTCGGCAATTCTGCTGCATCCATTAGGTAGTCCATAGCCTTCGGCAAATCCTCCATTTCGGTATAAATAACCCCCATCCGCTGATAATTCTCCGCCAAATCCTCCGACCGTAGCTGATCTCTCAAATCGATAGAAGACTGGTTGGCAGCAATTGCCGCTTCCAAATCTCCCAATTGTAAATAGTCATAACTCTCTAAAAAATAGGCTAAAGATAAATCGTAAAATCGATTTGGGTTGGCTGAGATAAAAGCTTCCAACACGCCAATCGACAGCAGGTATTGCCCTCCATCACTCAATACCTGGGCATCGTATATTTCATCTACTGACTGGCCTTTTAGCGTCGAACTTAGCAGCAGAATTATTAAAAAGCAGTATTTTCTTATCACGACAAATTTTTGATATTGAAGTTGTTTAAAAATAGCTCACTTGGCTGCAAAATGGTCTTTTAAGCGAATATTTCCTTGCAAAAATACTCCTCCCAGTACTGGGAGGCAGGCATTTAGCGCTGCTAAACTCCCCATACGGGCACGTACCGGTGCGTTTTTTGCAAGTCATCTTCACTTAAAATCTTCATTTTTCGCTTCAAGCAGCCATTCTTAAACAACTTCCTTGGTATATAATTCGCCAAAGATAATTAAAATATCAGGTTAAGGCATAGGCAAATAATAAATTCAGTATGGCAATCGCATAAAAAATAAGACACAAAAGATTCCCGCAAAGGGGCAAAGGATTCGCCAAGGTTAGTATTTCTATGACGAAAAATAAATTTGATATTCTTAATCATAGGTAAAGTGTGAGCTCAAGCACCCTCTGCTCCCACCATCAAAACCGCTTCAAATCCCGATTTGTAAAGGTC
>JALVDO010000490.1 GCA_027008975.1 Saprospiraceae bacterium
GACAGCAAAGATTGGAGAGATATAGTAATGTATACCATCGGACTGATTGCTGGTACTTTTGCGCTAATATTCGTTTGGAGACAATTGCCAGATAACGTTGCTACCATTATTAAATATGTTGGGTTTAGCGGAGGCGCATTGGCATTGGCTTATATCATTTTTAAAGGAACCAATGGGGTAGATGAATGGACACGGATGATAGTAATATTGGTACTAGCTTTTTTCAATGTTGCGTTTTGGGCAGGCTTTGAGCAGGCAGGAGGTACAATGAACCTGTTTGCAAAAGAGAGTACAAACCGTATGATTATGGGATGGGACATACCCGCTACGTGGTTTCAGAATATCAATCCAATTGCCATTTTGATTTTTGCTCCTATTTTTTCTGTCATGTGGTTAAAGCTTGATGCGAAAAAATTAAACCCGAGAACGCCACTTAAATTTGCGATAGGTCTTTTCCTTGGGGCTTTTGCTTTTTGGATAATGACCATGGCAGCTCATAGAGCGGAAGGCGGGAATTTGGTTTCTCCACTTTGGTTGGTTGCTGTGTATGTTATCTTGACCTTAGGTGAATTGATGTTGTCGCCAATTGGATTGTCGATGATAACCAAATTGGCGCCTTCAAAATTAGGCTCTGTCGTGATGGGTCTGTGGATGGCGAGTTTTGCTGCAGGAAATTATCTTGCAGGAATGATGGAGAGTATTTTACATAAATACAATTTCCCCTTGTATCCGTTCATTATGTGGATGATGATTGGCTCTGGAGTTTGCATTCTCATTTTGTCTCCATTGTTGAATAGATTTATGAAGGGTATCCACTAGGTTTTGATAAATTATATAAGAAGATAAAAGATGAGGCCATTGTTGAAGATGGTCTCATCTTATTTGTGCTTTCAATGGTCATGTGAATACAAAAAGTTATTATTTTACAACTAAATTAACAGCAAATTATGAGTGATAATACCAACAAAGGATTTGTAGCACTATTAAAGTCATTCACCAAGCCGTTTTGGCTAGCCAGTGTCATGGAATTGTTTGAGCGCTGGGCATGGTATGGCTTATTTGCCGTATTAGCACTTTATCTTACGAATTCTACTGATGAAGGCGCGTTGGGATTTTCCCATATCGAGCGCGGTGAGATTATGTCCTATGTGACGGCTATTTTATATCTTTTACCTATTATCACTGGGGCTATTTCGGATAAAATCGGGTATAAAATTTCTCTGATTATAGCTTACCTCTTGCTAGCAGTTGGATATTATTTCATGGGTGAGGTTACCTCCTATTCAGCTGTTTTTCTAATGTTTTTGGTAGTTGCACTCGGAGCTGCAATGTTTAAGCCGGTCGCTTCGGCCATTGTGACCAAATCAACGGATAGCACCAATTCTTCTTTTGGGTTCGGGGTGTTTTACATGATGGTCAATATCGGTGGATTTTTTGGCCCCCTTTTCTCCGCAAAGTTGCGAGATGCTTATGGATGGAAAATAGTCTTTCTAATGGCAACTTGTGCTATTTTGGTTAATCTGGTGATTGTCATATTCTTTTTTAAAGAACCAAATAGAGAGCCCGTGAAAGAATCTCTTGGCGAGACGATAAGCCGATCATTTAAGAATATCTGGGAGGCTTTGTCCGATATGCGGTTGACGTTTCTACTGATAATAATGGTTGGATTTTGGCTGATGTTTAATCAATTGTTCTATACGCTGCCGGTATTCATCGAGGAGTGGATTAATACCAGACCTTTCTATGAAGTATTTCATAAAATACTCCCTCCAATAGCAGACTTCCTCAAGAACAGAGATGGTAGTATCAACCCCGAAATGATTGTGAACCTCGATGCCTTTTTCATCATTATCTTCCAAATGATTATTTCGATGATTATCCTCAAATGGAAGCCCATTAATGCGATGATGACCGGAATCTTTATCGCTATCGTAGGTATCGCATTGTCATTTTATACCAATGACAGCATCTATACGGTACTTGGTATTTTGATTTTCGCCATTGGAGAGATGACTTCCAATCCGAAGTTTTCGGATTATATCGCCAAGATTTCGCCCAAAGGCAAGGAGGCACTATATATGGGTACTTATTTCCTCCCGATTGCTGCTGCCAACCTATTGACAAAATGGATTACCGGTGACTTATATGAAAATTTTTCGGATAAGGTTGCTATCATTCGTAGAGAGTTGGCAAGCAGAAATATTTCCCTTCCGGAAATCACGGATGCCTATACCAAGAATGATTTTTACAAGGATGCTGCCGGAAAGCTTAAAATGACGCAAGAGCAAATGACCACTTTCATGTGGGAGCAATACCACCCTGGAAATATTTGGTACGTCATTGCCGGTATTGGCTTGCTTACGATTGTTGGGCTGGTCGTTTATAATAGTGTCATTAGCAGAAGAGATAAAAATAAAGCATAAGTATATAATTACAACAAAGCATTAACAATATGTCAGACTACGCAGAGGGGCACAACCAGCCCGAAATATTAGGACATCCCATTGGTTTGTTTGTGTTGTTCTTTACAGAAATGTGGGAGCGATTCAGTTATTATGGAATGCGCGCACTGCTGATACTCTTTTTGGTAGCAAAGACGATGGATGGCGGTTGGGGCTGGTCTCGAACGGAGGCTTATGCGCTTTACGGCTGGTACGTCATGCTGGTGTATTTCCTGCCTTTACTGGGCGGTTGGCT
>JALVDO010000491.1 GCA_027008975.1 Saprospiraceae bacterium
AATCAATTCATTGGCAAAGGTATGTGCTTCAAATTGTATTATATTGCTACGGGTTTGATTCCTGCCTTTGTACCTTTTTTTTTCGACCTCCATGTATTGGTTGAAGGCTTCTACCAGCAATACTTTCCCCGATTTATTCAGGCTGACACCATTCGCAATGGTGTCAATATGCGATTTATTGACCTTTTTGGCGGAAAACAGTCTGAAGACAACCTTATCGGCAAATACCCTGAATGGCTCGATGAAATCGTAAACCATACTTTTGTAATTATAATCATCGCGATGCAAAAAACCGATATAGGGATCAATTCCCGCCAGTATTAACGCTTTCTCCACTCTTGAATAAAGAATGCCATAGGCGTAATTGAGAAAGGCGTTAAATTCGTCTAATGCAGGTCGGCTGCTCCTGCCGTCGAAGCGATATTGAGGAGGAAGAACGTAGCTAATGGTTTCGAAATACAGTCTGCCGGCAGTGCCTTCTAAGCCTCTGATTAATTCTGCCACAGGGTCGATATGGTCAGCTTCCGCTTCTCTTAGCTTAGTACCCAATTCGGTGATTTTTTCGAGCTTTTCATCGAGGAAGCGCTGGTGTTGCTTGCGATGTTTTTTGAGGTCTTTGATGAAGTTGATATGGTTTTCAATCTTAGCGCTAAGCCATTGCTTGGTGTACCGTAGTGAGCGCTTGTCCATTACTGCCTCTAATTGCTTTTTGCGTATAAGTGTAGTACTGCCCAACTTACAGTGCCATACCCGGCCGATAGGGAAGCCGTTGTTTTCCAAAAAGACAATGTCAATGTTGTTCTTTAATGCCAGATGCACGGCATCAGCAGAGAGGGCGGTACCTTTGTTGAGCCAGATGCTTTTTACCTTGTGGGCTGCTACCTGATGCTTCTCAACAGCTCTGTCTTTCCTGATTTTGATTTCAAATAGGTCGTCTTTTACGTGTAGATAACTTCCGTAGGTATGGAGGTGTACTTGCATATCATTAGTGCTTGTTTTTTATGATGGTGCCGAAACCACGAGCGACAGACTTTCCCAAGCCGATATAATCGGGCAATGCGACATTAGTGGTGAACTCGCCGGTAAAACCAATCATTTTTTCATTTTTAAAATTGACGGGTATTTCTTTAATGCCATTTAGGGAAATTAGTATTTTCTTCTTCTCAAAGTAGTCAATAGCTTTGAAAAAGGTCAGAATATTGCCAATCAGAATGGTTTCCAATTTCTTTTTTTTATCTGCTTCATTTAGACCGATATATTTTTTGAAATTTTTTTGATTGAGTGCCATCCATGGATTGACAAAGCGGTAGCTGTGCAAAACATCCCTGACTCCGACCAGACATTCTTCACTTTTCATATCTTTTTGGAAGACGGGAAAGAGGAGTCCTTCGATTTCTATCTGCTCGATTTTTAAAAAATGCTGGATTAGCAAGGTTGCTCCTTCGTCTAACCCCACGAGCATGGGTACTTTGTTGACAACCTTGTACTGAATCAGTGGATAACGGTAAATATCCCGCTTGGTTGTATCATCGTGGTTGTGAAATAAATCAGATTCTTCTCCGAACAATCGGGCGAAATAGCCTCGAAGCTTGTGTCCGTCGCGCGTGCTTAGGCGGATTTGTGGAAAGGAGATGTGGGTTTGTTGCATGGTGGTGGTTTTTAGTAATTAGCAGTGTGCGTTTCAATCGCTTGATAACCTGTGTTTGCTCTGAAGTTTTCGCTATTGTAACTATAGCACTTCGATGGCGAATCAAGTTTGGAAACGTAAAAATGCATTTCCGGTTCAGAATCAAAAATGATATGTTCTTTATCCCAGTCAACAGGGACATTAATCACGTAATCATAAAACTGAGCCTTGATTAAAGCAAATTGTTCTCTTTTCTCAAAAACAGTAAGCTGCTGGTTAGAATAAATTGCTCGGTACGATTGCCAAACGTTGCGAGCTTTTGCCGATAGTTGAATGAAAACCGATTCTGTCTTTCTATAAGCTATAAAGTCAAATTTCCCCACGTCTTCAAATTTCAAGTCTAATAAATCCTCCCGCGTATCACATGTCATATTTTCCGACTGTTTTTTTATTTCCAAAAAATACGCTTCTATGAGTTGAAGATACTCGCTTTCCTCAACCGTTTCAATTGCATTCAAAACCAGATGGGTTTTATTCATTAAGACTGCTCCGTAAAGCCTGTTGGTTACTTTCTCCAACTCCTCAATTCTATATAGAAAAACTTCGCTTGCTTTTTTATTCTCCCCGTAGCGATTGGCTCTTCCTGCGGCCTGAATGATAGAGTCCAGGGGAGCCATAGCCCTAAATACGGTATGGACAGAAATATCCACACCGGCCTCAATTAATTGAGTCGAAATGATAATATTGGGTAGATCGTTCGGGGGATTTTTTATTCGACGAATGATTTGCTTTCTTTCAAAAGGAGTTATCAATGTTGTCAAGAAGTAGAGATTACACTGTGTTTCATCAATGTGTTCTGCAATTTTTTTGAAGCAATTTAAAGTCACCTCTCTAGTATTTAAGATGACTAAAATATCCTTTGTATGATTGTTTTGATGATATTTTATGACAATATCGCAAAAAACATTTAGGGAAATGGTCTCACGAGCCTTGTTAACAAGCTTCGTTCTGTTAAAAAAGCGAAAGTACTGTTGATATTGGGGGATTATCTCTCTTATTTCCTT
>JALVDO010000492.1 GCA_027008975.1 Saprospiraceae bacterium
ACACCGAAAGGCGTTTTACGAACCTGTCTATACGATTCGGGAACATTTAACCTCCGCGATTTTATGCGCAATGGTGCGACCGATGAGCAATTGGTATCAATTATTCAGGAAGCTTTTGATAATAGAGCCAAAGACGGATTCGAGGCAGAAAAAAAACGCCATCCCGATTTGGGTCTGAATGAGTCTATGTCCACTATTGGAGGGTAATGGAATAATTATTGTATTGGTCGTCAGACCCAAAAAAATCCGTGTAAATCGGTTTAATCCGGGCCAGTACGCCTCCGCGTCAATACCCATACCCCAATACGGGAGCGTATGCTCGGGACAGTCTTGTCGTGCCTGTATGGGTATGGATTCAATCCGTGTTCCCCTTATCCCCTTATCACCAAATTGCAAACATAGTGCATGAGGTAGTAAGTAGTCACTATTCACTAATGAAAAACCAATAAGGGTACCGTAGAAGAAAAGGCCATCTCCTTGGTCGCACTTCGATGGAAAAGCGCTTCGAAAAACGACCGTTTTGGGGCAACCATGATGGTCATCCCAATCTTATTTTCTTCAACATAAGCCTGTAAAGTATCGCTGACACTTTTATCAGAAGTCAGTATCTCAATGGTAAAAGTAATGGGGTCATTTTCTTTGCAATACTCCTCTAGCTTGTCAATGTGTGGTTGTATTTTCTCGAGGTTTTCTCCCTGTTCCAGTACGTGCACGCAATGAACTTTGGCGTCGAAGACCCTAGCGTACTTTTTGATGCTGTCCACAAGTTTTTTGTCGAGGCGCAGAAAAGCACTTGCAAACATCATATCGCTTATTTTCGCGTAGGTAGTATCTTTTGGAATCAATAATACCGGGCACTTTGCTTTTCGTGCAAGAAGGGTGGAGACGGTACCGAAAATTTTCCCGGAAATACCATGAGAGCCTGTGGTACTCATAACCATAAGTGCTGTTTCCGGTTTGGAGGATTCATCGATTAGTTCAATTTCGGGAAAACCGACAACAGCTCGTCCTGTGATTTCCACCCCAAGGGATGCTATTTCTTCCTTTTCTTGTGCTTCGCTGATAAATTGATTCAATTGCTTCAAGGCTGCCTCGTAATAAGCATCGTTGGTCTGTACGATGATTGGCTGCCCCGGGGCGATGGTGCCCGAGTAAACATGAATCAACTCAACCTGAGCAGTAGTTGTGGCAGCAATATGACAGGCAAATAAAAGCCCCTCCATAGAGGCATTTGAAAAATCTGTGGGTACGATAATCTTCCTCATAATCTGGCGCTTTTTTGTATTGAGGTAAAGATAGTACTTTATCGAGAAATAAAGGTATTACTTCCGTAGAAAACCAATAGTTTCTACTACAACCTTTTGCAATGCTTCGGGCATTTTTTGCTCGTGGTAGGGTTGTCTGCTACCAAAAGTATGCCCGGTACCGGGTATCCAAAGGAGTTTGCTTTGTTGATTCCAACGGTGTAGAGCCCGTGCTTCATCCGGACTGACGGCCATATCCTCCTCTCCGTGGATAATTAGAAATGGTTTATCAAGAGATTCAGCAGCAGCCCGAATATCCAGTTGATGTCGATTTTTGTCAAAATCTTCATAAAATTGAAAATAGTGAGGCATTTCCTGTTTAGTTCGCCCGTTTTTGACGTAGTAAACGCCGGTTTCTCTCCATTTGTCAAATGCTGTTCCCTTTGGAAATCTAACGGCATAATCAGATACAGATGCCCAAGTGACAAGTGCTTTGATTCGGGTATCTTGTGCAGCCTTTAAAACGCTGATACCGCCACCACGGCTATGTCCGATAAGGAAAATTTGCTCCTTCTTTTTTTCTGCATCCGGAATTACTTCACTATTGAGGCACCAGTCGATAACAATCCCCAAGTCACTTAATTCCTTGCTGTAATTGTTTTGCCCGAAAGCCTCCAAATCCGGAAAATCGATGGGCTGCTCCACCGTCCCCCCGTTGTGGCTAAAGTTGAATTTCACAAAAATAAATCCGGCATTTGCAAAGGCATCCGCTACCAAATTCCATGCACCCCAATCTTTATATCCTTTGTAGCCATGACTAAATATGACAATGGGCTTAGCTGCACCATTGTCCATCCATGTGGCATCTAGTAAAGTAGGGCGATTATCTGCGCCTCGAAAGGTTTCCGTTATCTTTTTTATCATCGTGGTCAGAATTTACCGGCAGCAGTCTTATAAATTACAGCTAACATGACCTGCCCTACGGCTCGTAAGGTACGGGTGTCAATAATATCCATATTATCATTATGGGTATGCCAATGCGCGCCGAAGGTAAGCCCCTCGTTATTAACCGGTAAGCTAATGATGTCCGTCATGGGTATCTGTGCATACTGCATCACAAAAATATGGTCGTCGGTAATGCCGCCACCCTGCCGATTTTGGAAGTAGTTTCCATAACCCATATTAGCAGCTATTTCCCATATCCTATTGGTTACATAAGCCGAATTTTGCAGGGAATAGCCTTCTTTGGGAAATTGAGCATTCCTCGCACCGACCATATCCAGTAAGATACCAAATTTAGCCTTGGTGCCGGGGACGTGTTTACCGTAATATTGAGCACCTAATCCCCATGTCTTACTACTCGCAACCTCTTCTTCTTTTGTGGTGTGTTCGCGACTGTCGCCGTAATCCTCCGCATCGAAAAAGACCAAATCAACACCCAATCCC
>JALVDO010000493.1 GCA_027008975.1 Saprospiraceae bacterium
ATGTGGTGGAGAAAAATCCGGAAACGATAGTGGCAACGAACAGTAATTCTTTCATACTTTTAGTGTTTTTAATGAATAAAACACCAACGCAATCTCCATGGAGGATACGACGCGGCAATAGTTCAAGATTTGTTTTAAAATATCAGCCCGCCATTATTTCCCTACCTCCTGAAGGAAGTGAAAAATAATTAAAGACTAAACTCTGTAGTAAAACTATTGCCTTATAAAAGTATGGATTGATTCGTTTATGTGGTTATTAACAGATTTTACAACAGGATTATTGTATATCCAAGTAATCCGTCAAAAATAAATTTACAATCTTCAAGTTAAACGAATCGGATAGGGGATGACGAAAAAGTTTTTGTCACCCTTAGAAAGTCGCTTGGAATGAATCGCTTAGTTATCCGATTAAGGGTTTTCTCATAAAAAGCTCAAGGTGACAGCAGGAATTTTTACAAAGTAAAAAATCCTGTAAATCCTGTCGGTAAAAGGGCTAATTTTGTCAAAGAAAATTGGTAACTACTTACCACCTCATAATGTAAGCTTGTAATATGGGAGCATTTGCCATTTCTTTACGTTTAAGATTACAGGGCTACGCCCCTGATAACATTTGGACATCCGATACATAAATATATCCTCTACATAGTGCTCTGACAAGATTAAATTATCGGATAATCTGCTGCCTCTTTTTACCCATTTCTGCTTCACCTCCTCGCCTTGATAGCTAAGGCTATCAGGTTCCGGGGGTTCATTGAACTGAATAAAAATAGACAACACCTTATCCGACATTCAAACGTTGTCAGAGCACTGGGGCGTTAGCCCTTTAATCTTCGTAATAAGTGGAACTACAAAAAAAATAAAGGGGCGTAGCCCTGACATCTATCTCATTATTCCCTTCAAAAAGATATACAGGATGGTAAATCTATAGTTACATGATTTTGGCTTTGAGTCAGATTGAGAGTTGCTGCTGTTAAAGGAATCAGATAACCAAGCAGTTCATTTTAAGCGACTTTACTTATGGAATGGTGATTTTTTTTATAATTTTGCCACACAAACAATTAAACAAGTAACTACTTATTTACCTTACCTTTTTTGGGCAAGAAGTATGGGGTGGCAAGTAGTTGCCAAAAACAAATACTATGGCAGATGGTTTTATAAATACAACAGAAGAGTTTGATAAAATCATACAAGAAAACGATGCGGTTGTGGTCTATTTCAATACCGTTTCCTGTAATGTCGGCGAATCCCTCGCTCCAAAAGTCGAGGATTTAATCCGGTCTAAATTTCCCAAAATGAAATTCTTCTACCTCGATATGGGGATGAATCCCAAAATTGCTGCCCAATACTCCGTATTTGTGGAGCCGACAATACTCGTTTTTTTTGCAGGAAAGGAATCTATTCGGAAGAGCCGGCATTTTAGTCTGCACGAGCTGGAAAGTGCTATTGCCCGTCCCTACTCCTTACTGTTCGATTGAGAAATGAGTAGTGGGAGTTGGAATTAGAATGTGAATAAAACAGCTCAACAGCTCAATCGAAGATGCTGACAGGCATAGCCTCGTCAGTACTCAACACCTCAACAGCTAAACAGCTCAACACCTCAACAGCTCAACAGCTAAACAACTCAACAGCTCAACAGCTCAACACCTCAACAGCTTAACAACTCAACAGCTCAACACCAAGAAACACCGAACAAGGAATTATTAAAAAATTTTGTAAATTCAACCAATTGAAATATTTCATTAATCCTCGTAATTTATTGTCCGAATTCCATATATTTGTTCAATGATAAAGAGAACAATACCACTGATTGCCCTCGTTTTTATCACTTTCAGTGAGCTGTCGGCACAGGACGTCTTTCCTGACTCGTGGGCTGGACAATACAAGGGACGATTGGAAATTTTTGCAGTTGACAGTGTCCGAATGGTACTTGATATGGCGTTAAATATTCAACCGACGGGCATTGATAGTGTCTATGAATGGGAAATTATTTATGACTTTGAAGGGAGCAAGGATGTTAGAACTTACGAGCTGCTAATTAAAGATGAGAAGAAAGGTTGGTATCAAATTGATGAAAAAAATGACATTATTATCGATGCTTATTATCGAAATGGGGTATTGACAAGCTGTTTCGAGGTGCAGAATACTTTTATTATTGCCTCTTATACAAAAATGGACAGCAATCATATTCTTTTTGAAATCATTGCAGGTGATTCAAAGGCTTTTAATACAACCGGTGGCACTCGAAAAGATGACGAAGAAATTCCCGAAGTAAAATCCTATAAGATAAATGGACGGCAGAAGGCTGTAATGAGTCGGGAATAGAATGGGTGTTATAATGTGAATTAGAATTAGAGTTAAAAATGAAACGAACTTAAGGACTCAACAACCTAATAGCTCAACAACTCAACAACTACAAACAAACACAGCAATGAACAGACAACTCAAAGACGACTCCCTACTCAAAAGTAAATGTCTCATCAATGGAGAGTGGGTAGATGCTCCAAATGGCGAGACAATCGACGTGACCAATCCCTTTAACGGAGACCTCGTCAATCGCGTACCGCTGCTAGGAGCTAAGGAGGTTGAGCGTGCCATCGAGTCAGCGCACCATGCTTTTCAATCTTGGAGTAAGACCAACGCCACTGAGCGCTCCAAATTATTGCGTCGCTGGTTGGAGTTGGTTGACA
>JALVDO010000494.1 GCA_027008975.1 Saprospiraceae bacterium
ACGCTACAATGGAGGCTGCAGCCTTGAGTATTGACGGTGATTTGGTTTATTCCGACGACCATTTTTTTCGATCTTATCCGGGTAAAATATGGCGCATCGACTACCGGCGTGGGGAGGGCGTTATTCGCTCGCAAGCGTATTTGATTCAAAATAGATTTTACACCCTATCTGTCATCTCCGACAAAAAGCACCTGCTCAGCAGAAAATCAGAGCGATTTTTTGATTCGTTTAAATTGTTCTGAATATTACTCCATCGGACTTTTTTAACAATTCATCCAAAAAAGCTTGTTTCTTTTTGCTAATTGTTACAATTTGTGGTCAAATATAAAATTATGAGCCGCAGAGATTATCGAAGAGATAGCCGCAGAAATAGGGACGACGACTTACCCGAGGAAGTAAAATTCTACAAGCACCTCACTTCTTTTGTTATTGTAAATGGCGTATTCATGGTTGTCACCAGAGGAAAATGGCTTCCCGTTGCCTTCTTTTGGGGAATTGGACTGCTCTTTCACTACGTAAAAGCCTTTGGCATCGGCAGAGATGGATTCCTTAGCAAAGAGTGGGAAGAAGAACGAAAAGAGGCACATCGCTCTCGCCGCCGAAGGAGGCCGGAACCGGAAGAAGACTATGAGGAATTGGAGTTACCTCCGCTACAAAAACAGAAAAAACCGGATTGGGATGAACGAGATTTGGTTTAAAACATTAATAGTAATTGCGGGAATATGCCTGTCCGGTTGCCAATCACAAACCATTCCTAACTACGCAGAGCAATACCAAAATTGCCTCACAAAATTCTCCAACCTCGACCCCTTTGATCAGCGCGACTCCCTTAACATCTGCTTGCGCGGAGCAGCCTTGCCGAAATTCGACCTCATGGACATTCAGGGACAAATACTCCATTCCGAAGATTTAAAAGGAAAGGTGGTCGTCATTAATTTTTGGTCGACGACCTGCCGCCCCTGTCTGGCAGAAATGCCCGGGCTGAATGAAATCGTGCAAAAATTCAAAGGGCAGCCCATTCGTTTCCTCGCCCTCACCGCCGACACAAAGGAGCGACTGGAAAAAGTGTTTCTAGGAAAAAGAACCTTTAACTTTGAGTTGTTCTCCGATGCCCACCCGACTATTTCGCAGACTTTCCAATATCAATGGGGGCTGCCGCTAACCATCGTTTTTGATAAAAAAGGGCGATTCGTCTGCTGGATGTCCGGTAGTTTTGATGATTTTCGGGCAGCAGATGCCATTAAGGAGGAGTTGATGCCGGTATTGGAGGGGCTGTTGGAGTACGATTGATGTCTCGTGAACAAGTATTGAGAAACGAGAAGGGGGAAGTTTAAAGCAATAAAAATATTGTAACGATAAGGAGTGAAATCGGTACAGGAACATATTATTCGATAAAATAACACTGCACAATTAGACAAAATGGGCTGGATTTACAAAAATTGGGCGAAAATTGGAGGGCTAATTGCAATTGCAATTATATTTATTTTATTGCTTCATTCAAGTTTTACGGAAATTAAATCTTTGCTTTGGGTACATTTTGCAATTTTATTATTCCATCAATTTGAGGAGTATGTTTATCCTGGAAAATTCAAAGAGTTTTATAACGAGAATATTTTAGGTACAAACAGAATAACAAGATTTCCCTTAAATGACAAAGGGGTAATATTGGTTAACGTAATTTTAGGTTGGACAGCTTATTTGCTATCTGCAATTTTGGGCAAGGATTTTATTTGGCTAGCAATTGGATTACTAGGAGTGACAATTCTTAATGGAATAATGCACACTATTCTGTTTATTGTTAAAAGAAAATATAATCCAGGATTTGTATCGGGATTATTTTTATTTATCCCATTCGGATTATTCTTAATTGCAAAATCGATAGAAAGTATAACACCCGAAAATATAATTTACGGAATGATTGTTTTTGTTGCTGGGATAGCGGTAATTCCATTGTCAATATTGATTACGAATTAAAAAGTGCCCCACACAAAGTTTTATGCAATGAAAGAACTGCCACTTATTGACTATGCAAATACTGCCAAATCGTTTGATGTGGATTTAAAGCCATCAATCCGTTAAATCAATTTTTGAAGCAGGCATTTTAATATTATGAAGGAACAACTTATAGAAAGCTGGCAAATAAATCAGAGAATTAATGAATACCTGTTGGATGCCATCGAAAGTGAAGATTATTTGAAAGATTGTCTTTCTTCTAAAGGAAGGAACGTTGGTGCTCAATTTGTTCATATTCACAATGTGCGCTTAATGTGGATAAAAGTAGCCTATACCGATTTACTGTCCGAATTGAGGAAAATCGAAAAAGCGGATGCCATCACAAAAGCCTTTTTGAAATCCAATTTAATTAAATCGGGTTTAGCAATAGAAAAACTTCTTGAAAAAGGTATTCCACAAAATAGAATCAAAGGGTTTAAACCTCATCCTGTTGCTTTCCTAAATTACTTGGTTGCACACGAATCACATCATAGAAGTCAAATTATTCTTGCTTTAAAACAATCCGGTCATCCTGTAAGCAAAAAAGTAAGATTCGGTATTTGGCAATGGGGTGCACGATAAATCATTATGAAGCAGTGTTTACCGCTTTGCGACCACAGGGGGTGCATTTCATTTTGTCGGTTATTAGTAATGGCGATTTTAACCGCCAAGAAAAGACAAAAAGGCGTT
>JALVDO010000495.1 GCA_027008975.1 Saprospiraceae bacterium
CTAACTGCCTTTGGATTATGTTAGTCGGTATGGTTACCAATCTATGCAGTCTAATAGCAGAACTAACTTTTAATCCGGTTGAAAAAAAATTTGAATCGTTATCTTTGATTAACAAATCGGATGGTTGGTAGCTTTACTAATTTGGCTAGTTAAAAAAGCTATGACAACGTGGTTGTACCCCGTGATTTTATGGGTGAGGCATACGGCAGGTCTGACTTTTATCCCTGTGAAATCATCAAATGGAAATGGTACGAGAACTATTTTATGCTTCATTTCTCATGGGTTCTCCATCTGTTATTGAATAAATATCTTCTTCCTCCTCACTAAGGAAGTCAAATGCGGGATTTGACGCAGCAGCATGAACCCAGTCTAAATCATTAATCTCTTCTCTTTCAGGAATAAGAACGATGATTTTTACTCGCTGGTTGACGATTTCTAAAGGACTATCTGTTTTGAGAATTCCTTTCTCATCCAAAAATCCATTTAATTCTATAGCTTTCATCTTTTCCATTTTTAACTTGGCGCGAAGCCCTCTGATTATACAAACGACACTTTCCTCGCCTACAAATATATGCTATTACGGCGAGTTTTCCAAAAATCTTCCTTTCCTAAGGAAAGGAAAGGAAGGAAAACCACATTTTTTTCTATTCATACCCCAAAATCCGAAACATATCCGATGCCGTCTGCTCATCGCGGTAGAGGTAATCGACGATGTTGCCCTTTTCGTCCCGGTCAATGACGACGTACCTTGGGGAGGGGATAAGACAATGCTTGATGCCACCATAACCACTAATGGCATCCTGATAAGCCCCTGTGTGGAAGAAGCCAATGTAGAGCGGCGTCTTGTCCTTTGGTGAGAATTTGGGCATTCGGACAACTTGGTTGAAGTCCTCCGAATTGTAATAATCCGACTGGTCGCAGCTCAACCCTCCGATATTGACGCGCTGGTATTCATTGTTCCACTTATTGAGTGGCAGCAGGATGAATTTTTCTTTGATAGACCAGGAGTCCGGTATGGTATTCATCAGGCTGTTGTTGATGATATACCAGGTTTCTTTGTCGTTTTGCCTCTTCTGCTGGAGCACCTCAAAAATGATGGCACCTGATTCTCCGACAGTAAATTTCCCGAATTCAGTATAAAGATCGGGGTCGGGTATATCATTTTCCAGACAGGTTTCTTTGATGTTCCTGATGATTTCATTAGCGATATTCTTGTAGTCGTAATCGAACTCCAGATTGTTTTGTATAGGGAACCCACCTCCGATGTTGAAGGCGTTGAGGGAGGTGCTTTCCTTTTTCAAAGAAGCGTACAGTTCGAGGGCTTTATTAAATTCCGTCCAATAGTAAAGGCTATCCTTAATGCCTGAATCGACAAAAAAGTGGAGCATCTTTAGTTCGAAATGCCTGTTATCTTTGATGTGCCTGAAGTAGAAATCCATCATTTGGGAGTGGCGAATACCGAGGCGGGAAGTGTAGTAGTAGGATTGTACTTCTTCTTCGGTTGCCATGCGTAGCCCGATTTTAATTGCTTGGTTTTTTCCCTTGATTTTTTCCAGTTTGGAAATTTCCCATTCATTGTCGAGTATGACGATGGAGTTTTCGAATCCGGCTTGTTGGAGAGCGACAATTTTGAGTAGATAATCATCCGTTTTGTAGCCATTGTGGATGATTTTTATTTTTTTGCTAATTTTTCCCTCTTCGTATAGTTTGAGAATAAGATCAATGTCAAAGGAGGAGGAGGTTTCCAGATTGACTTTGTGCTTGAGTGCCTCCGTTATGACGTGTTGGAAGTGGTTGCACTTGGTACAATAACAAAAATGATAGCTGCCTTTATAGTTGTTTTTCCTGATAGCCTGCCGGAAGAGGTTGCGGGCTTTCTTGATTTGGCTACCTATTTTGGGCAGATAAATAAACCTAAAAGGCGTGCCATATTTCTCGATTAGATGCTTGAGAGAAACACCGTGAAAGGTCAAAAAGTCGTCGCGCAAATCAAATGCTTCTTGTGGAAAATCATAAGTGTGTTCGATTAAATCTAAGTAGGTGTTCTTCATTTAAAACTCGTTCAACTTCTTATATTTTTTCAATGTTGTGCTCAATGATGCGTTGGACATCCGAGAGGCCGGATTTGTCTTTGGAAATCAAATCGTATCTTATTTTTCCACATAATTTAGCAAGCTTTGACGAAAGCTCGTCGGATTCCAGTGAACTGATTTTTTTATCTAGAGAAGTTTTTTTGATAGTGCTAATGAAGTTGGAGTATTCCCTCAGCACTTCAGGATTGGCAATAATGGATATTTTGTGCGTTAAAAACTCCAATACAATGAGGTCATTTTGGGTGATTTCACCTTTAGTAATAATTTTTTCAATAAATTCAATTAGCTCAAAATAAAGATCGGATTTGATGTCAAATATTTTAACGCGCTGTTCTTTCTCCAGCTCTATTTCACTTTGTTTGTTAAGCAGGGCGGCTGTGATGGCGATGGTTGCAATGGTTCCAAGAACGACGAGTACAATCTCCTGCACAAATGGCATGTTGCCTGTGGTTTGATAGGCGAATCTCAAATAAAAATAGCCGGCCACAAATGTTGCCAAGGTGATAAGCAAATACTTTGAACTATTATTCATATAATTTCAACCTTTCTTGCAGGGCATTCAATTGCTCTTGAAGCATTTTCACCTTGTCCATTAAGTTAAAAATGACATCAATACCTTCGGCATTGACATCTAATTCACGATGAAGCCGAATCATCTTTTCCACCCGGTTGATGGCATCCTCGTGCAGGCTGGGTGCTTCCCCTATTGTCGCAATTTCAATCAGCCCGACATCATCCAGTTCGTCAAAGAAAGAAACTTCTACTTGATAATACTTGCAAAGCTGCCCGAGTGGGATGTAATATTTAGTTTCCATCTCTATCGCAATTTAGCTAGTTCTTTAAATAATTCTTTTTCTTTCGCACTCAATCCCGTTGGGATTTTAATCTTGAAGGTGACAAATAGATCTCCGAATTTCCCTTCTTTTTTGTAAACAGGGAAGCCTTTTCCCTTTAGCTTGACCTTTGTTTCGTTTTGAGTCTCGGGTTTGATTTTGAGTTTCACCTTTCCGCTGAAGGTATCAATGGTCACTTCACCTCCAAGGATAGCGGTATATAGGTTGAGGTCGATGGTTGTATATAGATTGTCACCATCGCGCTTGAAACGGGTGTTGTTGGTGATTGCGAATTTGATATACAAGTCGCCATTCGGACCGCCATTGACTCCCTTACCGCCGTGTCCTTTGATTTTGATGGTCTGCCCATTTTTGACTCCTGCGGGGATGGTCAGCCGGATATTCTTCCCATTGACGGTGAGTGTGCGTTTATGAGTTTTATAAACGTCTTTAATATCTAAGTGCAACTCAGCATTGTAGTCCTGCCCTCTGAATCTTCTGCTTCTGCCACCTCCGGCACTCGCTCCGGAAAAACCACCTCCAAACATAGAACTGAAAAAATCCGAAAAATCACTCTCCGAAAAATCGGAATAAGTGCCACCTCCGCCACTCCACCGGGCACCTTGTTGTTGACGCTGTTTTTGGGCTTTTTCAAACTCCTCAGCATGTTCCCAGTCCTTCCCATATTTGTCGTATTTTTTTCTGTTTTCGGGATTGCCGAGTACGACGTTGGCTTCGTTTATCTCCTTGAATTTCTTCTCTGCTGCAGCATCCCCCGGATTCAAATCAGGGTGGTACTTTCTCGCCAATTTCTTATAGGCATTTTTGATTTCTTTTTGGCTTGCATTTTTTTTAACTCCCAATACTTTATAGTAGTCTATATATTTCATCTGTTCCGGTTGTTTTTTCCTTTCATACCAAATAGATAAACACCCTTTTTTGTTTTATGTTTTGCCATGAGGGGTGAATTTTTGATGATAAATTATATGATTAATCGCACCCCTCCCAACTCTTCGATTTTGTATGGGAATTTATTACTAGGCGAACCGATGAACATGAAATTGATTGGAATATTCCACTTCTTAGATAGTTGGCGAATCAATTGCGGAGAAAATTGACCTCGTTCGATACAGAATTCGATGTCTATCTCAGGGTATTCTCGGTCGAGGAAGTCAATTTCCTGTGCTAAATTCGGTGGTGGCTCGACGCCTTCGGGTAGGACGATAACAATTTTTAAGCGCTTGGTGTGCTCATTTCTTGTGATGTATAACATGACTTTATTCAGGGTGGCAATATTATCACCCTTTGTGAAAAAGACAAACTCCTGATCATTTATATCATCCACAACTTTCTGTATTTTGCTATCTATTCGTACGACAAAATTGCGGATGCGATCAAAGACGGCATCAATTGTGCTAAGCAGAAATTTCAGCAGTAGCGTCCTGTTGAGCATAATAATAATGAATAGGATGGTGGGAATAAAATAGTATAAAAAGACGGTCAAATTACTAGGCAAATCATCCTTGGGGGGCATGATGATGTTCCCTATAAGAGCGATAGTGACAGCTATAATTGCGATGAGTACGGCTATCCACGAGGCTTTTTCCGGACGAGGGAGCGTAGCCCTCCTTATTTTTAATAGAATATTACCAAATCCAAATAGCGCCATGACGGAAAGAAAGGAAATGGTATATACCCCGGCCAATAGTTTTACATTTCCTTTGGTAATCAACAAGACGGAGACACAAAGGACAAAGAACATGATGATAATACGATAGGAGCTACCCCTTTTGTTCTTTTTGAGGAAATAGGGTGGCATAACGCGGTCAAGCGTCATACGCTCCAACAATCCGGATACCCCTACAAAGCTGGTCAGTACCGCTCCACTTAATACCAAAAATGCATCAACCGCAATAAGGGCAGCGACCCATTCACCACCGACGTATTTACCCATTTCTATTAGTAAGGTATTCTGATAATCATCGCTTTGTAAGATGGGCAGAGTGAATAATGCCAACGCAAACACCGCCATTAGGGGATTGATGATACTGACAATAGCCCACATATTCCGGAGCGTTTTGGGGAATACACCCGGCTTCTGCTCTTCGACAAAATTGGCCGAACTCTCAAATCCCGATACCCCTAACATCGAAGCCGCAAAACCAAGGAATATTGCTTTGGAAATACTACCCCCTTGTACCGGCATGTGCCAGTTTTCGAAAAAGGTACCAACGCCGTGTTGTGACAAATAAAAAATAATGAATGCACTTAAAATGACGAGTGATGATAAGTGAAACAAAAAGATACCTATTGCCACCTTTGCCGATTCGGAAATACCGCCAATGGTCAACAATGCAAAAATTCCCAGTAACCCGATAGTCGCCGGTATGATAGGCATGGCGGGGATTAGGTGGTGCAAATAATGTATACCCTCATTGGCAGAGATAACGGCTGTCGCCATATAGGAGAGCAGTGTAAGCGTTGCCGCAAAGGATGCCATAGCTTTGCTAGTGGTGTTCAGCAAGGCATTGTAAGCACCTCCATTCAAGGGTAGCGCGCCGACTACCTCACCATAGATGCCACGGAATAAAAACAGGACAAAAGATACGATTAACAAGGTGACCCATGCGTATTGCCCTGCAAATGCAATGGCCAGTGCCGATACGTATAAAACCGATGAGCTGATGTCGTTGCCACATATTGCCGTGGAGGCTAATTCGTTTAATTTCTTCATTATTTATCTAATTGAATCATTCTAATTGATGGGTCCCGGTATGATGAATGTTTTTGTATAGGGGAAGGTGTTTTTCCCTATCAACAGTCCAATAGGTCGCAAAGGTAGGATTTTTTTTATTTTTTCTGCAAAAGCAACCTGATAATAAATTTTGCGATTATTTGAAAAAGTCTTACATCTACGGGCCTATACTAATCCTCAAACCTCATCCAACGTCTTCCGTGACCCCGAATGATTCTTTTTAAAAGCAGAGGGCGTCATACCCGTTACTTTCTTGAATTGGGACGAGAGGTGGGCAGAGCTGCTGTAGTTCATTTGGAAGGCAATTTCGGCGAGGCTCATCTCGTCGTAGCTCAGCAGTTCTTTTACCTTTTCTATTTTTTGGGCAAGGACAAATTTCTCAATCGTCTGTCCTTCCATAGCAGAAAATAAACGACTCAAATGGGTATATTCATAGTGGAGCTTCTCTGATAGCAAAGTTGAAAAATTGACAGAAGATGCTTCTTCTTTATAATGAATCTCCTCGATAATGATGGATTTTATCTGATTAATTATTCGGGTGTTCTTGTCATCTATCAACTCAAATCCCTTTTCTGAAAGCAGCCTTTTCAATACCTGTTTTTGCTCTTTGGATATCTTTGATTGGGTTTGAACCCTTCCCAGTTCCATTTCGATGAAAGGAATATTCATCTCGCCAAGAATCCCTTTTACAGACTCTAAGCAACGAGGACAAACCATATTCTTGATATAAAGATTGTGGGTATCTTCTTTTTCTTCTTTCATCGCAAAATGCTTGTGTTGTTTGAAATATACAACGAAGCTATTTCAAAACAGTTCAATTTACCTGAAAGTAACGCGAATCGAGCCGTTTTTTTACTCAGGTTTCTTAAACCCGTCGGTTAAAACCGACGGTAAAGTTAAAACCGACGGTAAAGTTAAAACCGACGGTAAAGTTAAAACCGACGGTAAAAAACGGAAAGAAAAGTACGGTTGACTTTGGCTATTACTGTTTGTTTTAGCTATTGGAGATAGTTTCACTCTTACCGTTAGTTTTATCTATTACCGTTTGCTTCAGCAGATTACCGTTTGCTTCAGCAGACGGATAAAAAGAGCCTCCAAATTACGCCTTAAAGTTACAAAAAAAAACGCAATATATCGTCTGAATCATAAGGGCTGAGACAACAGAAAAATGAAATAATTTAACCGATGTTGTCCAAAATATCGTCAAAAACTTGAATTCTCCTCGCTAAGGTACTAAATTGCAACCCAAAATACCTTTCACCCTATGACAAATCCATTAAAATTTGATGTCTATCTCCAAGACCCATTAGTCGCAAGGGAGCATCCGCTCTTTGGTTTTGATGAGATAGAAATTCCCGCCGAGCCGGTTATCTTTGATGGTCCTACCAGTGCACGATTTGCAGTAGTTGACTACAATGCTGCGACCGGTGTGCTAAACGAGCCTGCCAAATGGGATGCCAAACGCGGCAAATTTAAAAAGGGAGGCCGAATATTGGACAGGCATTTTAGAAAAAAAGATGAACTGCAATTTCATCAGGTACAGGTGTGGGCAAGCCTCCAACGAGCGTTACTTTTTTTTGAAGAAGGGGAGGGGCTAGGTCGCAAAATCCCCTGGGCATTTGAGGGCAACAGGCTGATAGTGGTGCCTCATGCCGGATATGGACAAAATGCCTATTACGACAGGGCGAGTAAATCTCTTCAATTTTATTATTACAACGACCCGAATACAGCCGGTAAGCTGATTTATACTTGTCTGTCGGCTGATATTATCCACCACGAATTTGGTCATGCGGTATTGGATGGCATCCGCCCGCAATTTATGGAGAGTCACTCTTTGGAGACGGCAGCTTTTCACGAGTTTGTTGGAGATATGACGGCGCTTCTCTTGGTATTGCGCAATAATGATTTTAGGAAAAAGATTGCCGAAAAATTTGGAGATGAACTCTCGGAAGTCCGTATTTTATCCGGTATCGCCGATGAATTCGGTCGAACGGTCAAAAATCAGGCGTATTTGCGGAATGCAGATAATAACGTCAAAATGGGTGATGTCCAAACTGCTGAACCACATGCCAAATCAGTCGTGTTGACCGGTGCTATTTTTAAGATAATGGAGGCGCTCTCCAAGCAGTATGTCAAGCGAAGGATGAAGGAAGGTGAATCCGGTAGCGCCAGGAAGCGGCACGCAAAGACAGCCTTTTGGAATACCATTCAGCGAATGCAGCGGATGGCCATTCAACCGCTCGATTTCCTGCCACCGATTGATGCGACTTTCAAGGATTATGCTTTGGCGATGATACGAGTCGAGGAAATTACCAATCCGCACGATCCCTATGGTTACCGGAAAATCATCATTGATGAATTCGTGAAGCGGGGGGTATTGACCGAAGCAGAAAAAGAGGAACTTCTGAAACCGGATTATCTTTACGATCGCAATGAAGTTCCGTTTGAGTCCTATTTCTCTGCTTATTACATCTGCCAGTCCAAAGAAAATGCCTATCAGTTTATCAACGAAAACAGGGAGCCTCTCGGTATTCCTCAAAACAGAGATGTCGTCATCTTAGGCACTTATCAGGCACAAAAGACCACTCGGCAGGGGCGACGTCTTCCCCGTCACTTCTTCTTGCAATATCAATGGATGGAGGAGGTGCGACTTGAGGACGGAAGCTATGCCGAGATGAATGGAGCGGTTGTGGCATTTCCTTGCGGTGGCACACTTGTATTTGATAACGAGAACAACCTGCTTCATTGGGCAAACAAACCGGGGACGGAGTTTAAAAACGATGCAGATTTGCTGCAACAAGGTACGGAAAGACTTCGCAACTTTATGGATAATATTCGGAATATGATTGATAATAATCAACTCGGATTGTCCGAAGATGGGGCTGGACATCTGTTTGCTTCTACCATCAAACCAATTGTCGTTGAAAATAAAAATGGGCTTTTGCATTTCCGTCGAACGCCACACTTAAACATTTCCGATTCACACCAAAAAGATAAATCATCATGGGACGTAAGCTTTTAATTCGCGCATATAATGTAGAACTCGGGGATTGTATTTATGTCAGAATTCCCAATGGTAATGACGATTTTCACATCTTAATCGATTGCGGCACGAAGGGTAAAAAAATATTAGTCGAAAAAGCAATGAAAGCCATCGAAGGAATACTGCCTGCCGGGTCAAAACCAGGGATGAAGCGACTGGATTTGCTTGTCGCTACCCATCGGCATGAAGACCACATCAAAGGGTTTGACCCCGAATACTTTAAAAATATTGAAGTTAAAAACATTTGGCTGAGTGCATTGATGAACCCCAATCACCCGCAGGCGGAGAAATCGCTACGGCTCGAAAAGACTGTCATGGGATTAATGGGGGAGGTGGAGCAAAGCGGATTGGAACTGAACCCCGAAATGGAGCTGTTGGCATCCCTCTTTAGCATTAATAATGTTGGTGCGGAGAATTTGCTTCGCGAAGAACTACCCCGCCTGAATAACATTGAGCCAAAGTACGTTGTCGCCGGTAAAACCGCGGCGGATTATGGTATTGCATTAGAGGAGGCAACCATTAAAATATTGGGACCCGAAAAGGACATTGATGGCTATTATCTCGGCGCCGAGCTGGACGACACCCTGAATAGCATTGAGTCTATCGAAAACGTGTTAAACGATACAGGAAGTGCCAATACCGTCCCGCAAAATATCAGCGAGCAGGATTTTCGCACCCTGAAGTCTCGAATGCTAATGGACGCCTTCACCTTTGCAGAAGTATCCAGCCGTGTGACCAATAACTCCAGTGTTGTATTATTAATTGAGTGGAAGGGCAACAGGCTGCTTTTCGTCGGCGATGCAGAATGGCACAATGAATACGAATTGCACAAGCAAAACGGAGCCTGGAACGTCATGTGGAATGTGCGAAAAAATTGGTTAAACGCCCCACTTGATTTCCTGAAAATCGGGCACCACGGCAGCTATAATGCCACACCCTGGGATGGAGATAAGGATGGGCAATACGAAGTCAATCAAATACTCAATGCTATCCTCCCACGTCCTACCGGAAGGAAAAGACCCAAGGCACAGGCCATCGTCTCTACGGAGCGCTCTACTTACAAATCCATCCCACGAGCCGACCTATTGGTAGAACTCGGCCGCCGTGTTAAAAACACCCGCAAATACTCAAAGGAATTTAGTGATAAAAATATCGACATCGAACAAGAAGTACAAAACGTAGAGAAAGAACGCCCCTTCCTTGCGGATAAGCAGCCCTATCGAACCGATT